>JANNDA010001061.1:0-2314 GCA_031387195.1 Planctomyces sp.
GCATACGTCACTTCGACAACCGCTTCCTCCTCGCGCAGTGGCACAATGCGGATGGCTGCGCGATCGGGGAGAAATTCAAACGTCGAACCGAACTGGATCAGCAACAGCGACAACGCCTCAATCGCATTCACTTGTGGGAGTGCATTGCCGGCCCACAGATCGTGCGGGATTTGGTGGAGCTTTTCGATTTCGATTTGATGCCGAGTTTCAAGTTGATGCAGCAAGTCACGCGGGTGATCGAAGTCGATCCAACTCAGCGTGCGCTGAGCTTTGAGTTTCGCGGATCGTGTTGGCCACGGGGACTTCGCATCGCTCGATTCTTTGGTCTTCGATGCGGGTTTCACTGCCGCGAGTTGCATGAGTTCCTGGTTGCGAAGTTTGATAAGCAATTGCAATCGCTCGGCACTCGGCTTTGGTCCGACGTAGACGACGTTGCCGATGATCGCCGTCCCCGCGCCGACGGAATCCGCGACGGCGGTGATCAGGTCTCGTAACGCGATGCCGGAACGCGAGAACTTCAACTCTTGGCTCGGATCGATACGTCGATCAAGCAGAATGGAGACCTTCTTTGTTCGCGAGAGTTCTTGCAGCGCACTCCGCAAGGAGTCACCGGCCCAAGTCAGTCCGGTCGGTTGATCAAGCGCCTTCTGAAAGGGAGCACCGATCAGGAAGTCTTCGGCGACGACACGGTTGGATGCCACGGTTGAGCAGAGCGACAACATCACCAGCAAACTCAGGAGGGCTGATCGTCGCCAGAAAATAAGCATCATGTGCGAGGGCCTTATCAACAGTTGGCTGCGGCTGGCCAAAGCGGCTTCGGAAAGGCAAGATCCTCAACCGCGAAGGTTTGTAACACATCGCGTGAGAGAGAGCATGACCGGTTGTTTTGAAGACTTGATCCCTGACTGTTCTCGAGCGAGCGCGGCGGTGTCAGCCCTCCGGTTGTTACCGGAAACCGTGAGCACCGGGGGGCTGACGCCGACCCGCTCGCCAGTTCGTTCCATCACGCGGCGAGACTTGTTGCTTTCGGCATCAACAGCGTTTGGTCTCAGCGTTCTGTCGCCGTCGTTTGTCGCTGCTGAGTCAACATCACGTGATTACGTCACACCGCAGACGCAGCAGGCGATTGATCGTGGTTTGACTTGGCTGGCGAAACGGCAACACGCTGACGGATCGTTTGGTTCAGGAGGCGGATTTGGACGCAACGTCGCGGTGACGGCGTTGAGCGGCATCGCCTTTCTGGCGTCAGGGAGCACGCCGGGGCGCGGGCTGCATGGCGAGCATGTGAATCGGGCGATTGACTTTGTGATGTCGATGGCGAAGCCCAATGGGCTGATTCATGTGAAGGAACAAGACTCATACGGCCCGATGTACGGGCACGGCTTTGCGACGCTGTTCTTGGCCGAAGTCTACGGCATGAGCAAGCGGGCAGACGCTCGCGAGAAGCTCGATCGAGCCGTGCGGCTGATCATTCAAACGCAGAACTCGGAGGGCGGTTGGCGGTATCAACCCGAACCGAAAGAGGCCGATATCTCTGCGACCGTCTGTCAGATCATGGCCCTGCGAGCGGCTCGCAACGCGGGACTGCATGTTCCGAAAGAGACGGTCGATCGCTGCATTGAATACGTGAAGAAGTGCCAGAACTCAGACGGCGGATTTCGATATCAGTTGGTGCGTCGTGGCGAGAGCGCGTTTCCGAGATCAGCAGCCGGAGTCGTCGCCCTGCACAGCGCGGGTTTGTACGCAGGAAAGGAAGTCGAACGCAGCCTGGACTATCTGCGGCGATATCTCCCTCGCGGTCAAATGCTGCGATTTGAAGGGCACTTCTTCTACGGCAACTATTACGCGACTCAAGCCATGTGGCGTGCCGGTGGCGAGTACTGGGACGAGTGGTATCCATCGATCCGCGATACGCTGTTGCGCGATCAACTCCCCGACGGAGCCTGGTCCGATTCGACGGTCTGCATCGAATACGGAACGGCGATGGCTCTGATCATCCTGCAAATGCCCAATAACCTTTTGCCGATTTTTCAGCGATGAATACCTCCGGACCAGTTGGTGGTTTCAGTGGAATCAAATGAGTTTACAGAGGACACAATTGGTCGTTGGTTATTGGTCATTGGTCATCCGTCAAACAAAATGACCAATGATCAACGACCAATAACCAATGACCAATTTCTTTCTACCTTCCGAAGCCTGATCCTCGTCTTGCTGCTCATCCTCGCGAACTCATTCGCATCAGCCGCTGACGCATCACGAGTGACGGTCTTCGATGTCGACGGTCGAACGGCATCTGGCACATTGAGCGACATGA
>JANNDA010001065.1:0-3975 GCA_031387195.1 Planctomyces sp.
CCCGAAGGATACCGGGCCACATGCTGCTTACAGGCCTCGATGTCCATCGGATCAACGCCGGTGGGAAAAGGGTGCAGAATAGAACTCATCCATTCCACGACGACGACACCCACGAACGCCAGGATCAAGCCACCGATGACAACTGCCGAACCACGGATCAGTTTGAGGAGCATTTGAAGTCCTTGTTATTTCGGTTTCTCGACCGTCAGTTTGCGGCGGTAGATCTTCGCGCCGTGCGCGATGTAGAGCGTGCTGTGATCCGCGCCGGCGAGAATGCAGGTCGTCAGCGGCTGATCCTTGTCGACCTTTGGCAGCACACCGCAGGGGCGGCCGGTTGGATCGAAGACTTGCACTCCGAGGTCGCTCGTCACGTAGAAGCGACCGACCTTGTCGACCGCCATGCCGTCGCCTTTTGAGTTCTGGACATACGGAGGTGGCTCGTTGAACCTGAACTCGCCTTTCGGGTCGATCGGCAGTCGCATTGGCATCGTCGGCATCTTCGCGTCGAGCACTCCGCCGGCGTTGACTCGGAACGTCCAAGTGTGAGTTCCGCCGTAATCAGAGACCGCGAGTGTGCCTCCATCGGGTGAGAGCGCGATGCCGTTCGGCTTGCTGATGCCCGTATCAACGGCTTTGACCTCGCCCGTTTTCGGATCGATCCGCGTGACTTGCTGGGCTCCGGTTTCCGTGATGAGGATGAACCCGTCGGTCGTGACCGCGAGGTCGTTCGGCTTCACACCTTCGGCGACGACCTTCACTTCGCCGCTGTTCGGGTTGATCGAGATGACTCGGTTCTTCGCTCCTTGACAGCCATAGAGCAGCGAGCCATCGGGGTTGAATTCGAGGCCGCTCACGGACTCTTTGCAGATTTCCTTACGAGTCCCATCGGTCGCGATGCGGACGACGGACGGAGCCTTCATGTCGCAGAAGTAGACGTTGCCCGCTTTGTCCGAGCACAGCGCATCCGCGAAGCCGAGCCCATCCGCGACGACTTCCCATGACTCGCCGCGAATGAGCAAGTTGAGCAGCGTCAGATCGCCGCCGAGGTCGCCTCGTGTATCAAGCACGGGTGTGTGAAGCTCACTTCGCCACAGCCACTTCATCGCTTCAGGAAACTTCGCACCGCCGAAGTCGGAGTTGTGCGCGTAACCTTCAGCCCAGTCGAAACGCACGTCGTAGCCCGAGTATTTCAGAGCCGACGCCATTTGCTGATTGGCCCACGGCCAGCTTCCAAACGCGTTATCAACGTCGCCGCTCGTGTCCGCCATGTAGACGCGAATGGGCTTCGGTTCGGTCTTACGAACCAGCGACGGATAGACGTTGCCGCCGCGCAAATTCGTGAAGCTGCCGACGCTCGAATAGACCTTGCGGAAGAAGTCGGTCCGCTCCCAAGCCGCTGTGAAAGCGCAGATCGCGCCCGAGCTAGAACCGCCGATTGCGTGCATCTCGGGATCGTCCGAGATCGAGTACTTCTTGCGGACTTCCGGGATGATCTCTTCCAGCAAGAAGCGGACGTAGCGATCGCCGAGGCCGTCGTACTCGAAGCTGCGGTTCGAGTGCTTACCCTTCTCACGAGGCTTCGATTTCTCGTGCCCCGGATTGAGGAAGACCGCGATCGTCGGCGGCATGTCTCCGCGAGCGATCAGATTGTCGAAGACCGTCGGCACGCGCCAACGACCAGTGACATTCTTCATGCCCTCGCCGTCCTGGAACACCATCAACGCGGCGGGCTTGTCGGCCTTGTATTGAGCGGGCACATAGACCGACCAATCGCGGATCGTGTCGGCGAAGATCTTTGATTCCCATTCAGGCAACTGCTCGACGGTCCCCTTCGGCACGCCGTCCTTCGCGACCGCGTCCGGCTCCCAAGCGGGCTTGGTTTCAACGATCGGGATGTTCGTGCTCTCGGCCTTGTCGTCCCACAGCCACTTCAGAGCAGTTGGCAGCGCCTCGCCGCCCCACTTGCCGCTGTGTCCGCCATCGGTCATTTCGAGCTTGTACTTGTAGCCAGCGAATTGCAGAGCGGCCGCGAGATCCTGATTGCCGAGCGGCCAGTTGCCATGCAGGTTATTGAGATCCTCGCGACCATCTTGCAGGTACACCTTGATGGCCTTCGGCTTGTCCTTCGATTTACGCACCAGCCCCGGATAGGCCCAGCCGCCACGAATGTTCGTAAAGCTGCCGATGTGGCTCAGCACCTTGCCGAATTGATCCGGTTTCTCCCACGCGACGGTGAAGGCGCAGATGCCGCTGGAAGAGATCCCACACACCGCACGCTTCGCCGGGTCGCTCGAAACATTGAGTCCCTTCAGCGCGACCGGCAGGAACTCGTCGATTAAGAAGTTCGAATAACGGTCGCCCATCGAGTCGTACTCGAACGAGCGATTGCTACGATCCTTCGCTCCGGGTGCTGTCGCCGAGACGGTTCCCGGATTGACGAACACCGCAATCGTGACCGGCATCGCCTTCTGATGAATGAGGTTGTCGAACACGATCGGCACTCGAAACCCGCTCTTCGGATTCGAGTACCCGCTGCCGTCCATGAAGACCATCAACGCGGCAGGCTCGTCCGCCTTGTATTGATCAGGCACATAGACGCTGTAATCGCGCTTCGTTCCGGGAAAGATCTTGCTGTCATTGAACTGCCCCGACGTGACTTTGCCCTGCGGCACGCCCGGCTGCACGACCCGATCGGGATGCTCTTGCGCCTCCGCTCGGACGACGACCACGGACATCAAGAAACACAGGAAAATCAAACGACGTTTAAGAGACTTCATCACCGGGCTCCGGATTTGTTAGCCGGTCGTGTACGCGACCGTTGGGATTGACCGATCAACACAGCGTTCGCGACCGAACCGCTGCGGCGGGATTCTGATGACTGGCAGCAACAATTTCACGCAGGTTGCAAGAATGCCAATGTGAATCGCCGAAGCCGGTGGTCTGGATCATTGAGCATGTGGATTGAATGGCGACTTCGGAATCACGATGCTGCGGCCATGAAAAACCGACGTCAATTTCTCCGAAGTCTGTGTGTCGCGTTGGCGGCTTCGCGCGCCGCTCTGTCGCGAGGCAACGACAAACAGCGGCCGCCGCGATTGCTGCTGCGGTCGTCGTGGCAGACGGTCAACATCGGCGATATCGCGCACACGCCGGGAGTGCTGGCGATTCTGGAACAGCATCTACCCGACGTCGAAGTGCGGCTCTGGCCGAGCAAAGTGGATAACGGCGTCGAGGAGATGTTGCTCGCGCGGTTCCCGAAGCTCCGCATCGTCAAAGGGGCCGAGGCACTCAAGGCAGCGTTCGCGGAGTGCGATTTTTTGTTGCATGGATCGGGGCCGTCGCTCGTCGCGGAGAAAGACGTCGTGCGCTGGATCAAAGAGACGAGCAAGCCCTACGGCGTGTATGGCATCACGCTCCCGCTGCAAGGTTCGACGGCCACGTCACCCGCGCCAGATAAAATCATCGATCAAACCATCGCGGTGTTGAGCGGTGCGAAGTTCGCCTACTTCCGCGATTCGGTCTCGCTCGAACTGGCGAAGAAGCGCGGCTGCACATGCCCGGTGATGGAGTTCGGCCCCGACGGCGCGTTCGGCACGGACCTGCGTGACGACGCGAAGGCGACGGCGTTTCTCAAGGCCAACGGTCTGGAGGAAGGACAATTCCTCTGCTGCATTCCGCGGCTGCGGTTCACGCCGTACTGGACGATTCCCAGCAAGAACGCTCCGTTCGATGAGAAGAAGCACGCTCGCAATGAGTCGCTGAAGGAACACGATCACGCGCCGCATCGGCAGGCGATCATCGAGGTGCTGCGGCAAACGAAACTCAAAGTACTCATCTGCCCCGAAGACCAGACGCAGATGGCCGTCGGCAAGGAACTGCTCTACGACCCGCTCCCCGCCGACGTGAAGCCGCGAGCCGTCTGGCGTCCCGACTACTGGCTCACCGGCGAGGCGCTTTCGACCTACGTTCGCAGCG
>JANNDA010000859.1:0-3191 GCA_031387195.1 Planctomyces sp.
CCGGGCCAAGACGACGCCCTCGTTGACGCTTCGGGTTACAATCTTGCCATGACCAACCTTTGTTATCTACGGAACAGCAACCGACTCAAATAGGTCCGGGGGCTGACGCTACCCGGCTCGCCAAGACTGCTTCGTTGAGCAATCTCAAGTCCTGATGATAGGATCACTCGCCAGCCTGCATTATTCATGACCCGAATGTAACCCGAAGCGTCAGCGAGGGCGTCGTCACAGTTCGTCCTCGCTAACGCTTCGGGTTACATCGCGGCACGCCGCGTCCTCCGTCACAACGTGACGGCCAGCCATTCAGAGATGAGACAGCCATGAGCGATACACAGAAGTTTGCAGACGGTCACACCGTTGGCATCGATTTGGGAACGTCGTATTCGGCCATTTCTCGGCTGGGTGAAGACGGGAATCCGGAAGTCATCAACAACAGTTACGACAGCCCGATCACCGCCTCGATTGTCGTGCTGGGAGATGACGGAAAAATTCTGGTGGGTCCGCCGTTGGATGTGCTCGCTCAGCAAGATCCGAAGCGAGTCGTGGTCGCGATCAAGCGTGAGATGGGAAATCCTCGGTTCGCGCTGCACTATCAAGAACGGCGCATGACACCGGAATTGATCTCGTCGCTCATCCTGACGAAGCTCAAGACGGACGCAGAAAAGAGAATCGGGCCGATCGGCAACGCGGTGATCACGGTGCCGTATTACTTCAACGAACCGAAGCGAGCGGCCACGCAGTATGCCGGGAAGATCGCTGGGTTGAATGTGCTGGACATCATCAACGAACCGACCGCCGCGACGTTGGCGTATGCCTGGTCGAAGGGCGAGATGGGCCGGTTGGACGCCGCCGACAAGACGCGCACGATTTTGGTCTACGACCTCGGTGGCGGGACGTTCGATCTCACCGTCGTGAAATACACGCCGACGCAATTCAACGTCGTCGCGACCGATGGCGACACAATGCTCGGCGGCTTGGACTGGACCGCACGCATTCTGGATTTCGTCAGTGAGAAGTTCGCGAGCAAATTCGGAGTTGATCCGCGCCAAGATGAGAAGGCCAAGTTCGCACTCCTCCGCGAATGCGAAGCGGCGAAGCGGGAACTGAGTCACTGGAACAAGACGACGATCGAAGTCACTTACCGAGGTCAAAAGCTCCCCGTGGAACTGAGTCGCGCGGAATACGAGAAGTTCACTCTCGATCTGTTGCAACGCACGCGTGACACGACTGATTTCGTGCTCGACAACCACAATATCCCGCGAGACAGCTTGGACGAAGTGTTGGTCGTTGGTGGCAGCACTGCGATGCCAGCAGTGCTGGAAATGCTCAGGTCACTCACCGGCAAGGCACCCTCGCGCGTTTTGAACCCACAATTGGCGGTCGCGCAGGGAGCGGCAATCCACGCGGCGATTCTCGAAGCCAAAGCCACCAACGGCAAAGGCCGACTGACGCCAGCATTGCTCAATCGACTGCGAGCCGTCACCACCATCGACGTCAACTCTCACTCACTAGGGGTCGAGATCACGAACCCGAAGGACCAAACGAAAAAGAAGAATCACATTATGATCCCCCGCAATTCACGGCTGCCGTGCGGGATCAAGAAGCAATTCATCACGACTGTCGATATGCCTAACAGCATTGTGATTCGCTTGCTGCAAGGGGAAACGAATGATGTCGCCGGCTGTACCTACATTGGCGACGTCAGGATCAGCAAACTTCCACAGGCGTTGGCGGTCGGTTCGCCGGTGGAGGTGGTCTATAGCTACGACCATCGTGGGCACATCAATGTCGCCGTGAAAGAACTCGTCGGCGGCGGTTCGGCGGCGGTCGAGATTGCGTGGGACGGAGCCTTGGACAGCCACGCGATCGAGACGTTGCGCACGCTGGCGAGGGCGTATCACGTCGAGTAGCAACACCATCCCCGAACACAAATAAAACAGGCGAGCGGGGCGGCGTCAGCCCAATGGCACTCACTTTGTAGCGGCACGGCGCAAGCCGTCCGGTATCGGAGTGGACAATACCGCTAAAAACCGGGCGGCTTGCGCCGCTCCGCTACCAAAAGACTCCGCCCCGCTCGCCTGAATGTTTTGAAACCGCGCGCTACGCCGGCAGCATCAACTCCGGCAACTCGGCGGAACGACTCCCCTCGATCGGCAGATTCCCGGCTCCGCGAAACGTGAAGACGACGGAGTATTTGGTCTGCTCCGTGTGATTACGACTGGCCGCGTGCAGTGTCTTGGCGTGAAAAAACAGCACGTCGCCGGGATCGAGTTCCACTGAGACTGAGGTCGCAATGAGTCGTGAGTTTTCCGGCAAGTCCGCTCGAAAGAACAACTGGTCGTCGAAACGCGACCGATCGAAGTTCATGCGATGCGAACCGGGAATGACTCGCAGGCAACCGTTCGCGACTCGTTCGGGCACCAACGAGATCCACACACTGATGAGATCCGGCTGCTGAAAGGCCCAATAGCGGACGTCTTGATGCCAGCCGGTGTCGCTGCTGAATTTCGGCTGCTTGGTCATGATGCAATTGTGGTGCGCGAGCGGCATCACCAGTCGCGGCCCCAGTAAATCCACAAGCCGATCGGTCAACTCGCGGTCACAGAGCCATTGCGTGAAGACGTGATGCCGCGAGTGTGCCTGCTTCAACCGCCGGATCGTCCGGCCTCCGTCGGCGTCGAACGACGGCGGAGCGCCGGAATAATGCAGGTCCGCTTCGTACTCGATCGGTGCAATCTCACGCTGCACGCCGTCGAGCGTCACCGCCAACATCTGCTCGCGAATCTCGGCCTTCATTAACTGCCGGAACACAAAGAATCCGTCGCGTTGAAATTGCTCCCATTCCGCCAAACTCAGTCGGCGGAGAGGAGTCGTCGGCGATGTGGGCCAAGGACGAGAATCAAGCAGTTCGGCGGGGATCTTCATAAGAAACAGCAGCTAACGGACGAGACTTAATCGTGATCACGGTCAGCATCGTCCTGCTTGCCGAAGCCGCCTGCAAGGGTTGCCAAGTCGGGCTCGCGGATGACTTGGGTCGCATTCCTCACTCCATGCTTCCTCACCAGAACCTTTGGGTGAATTCTGGATCGCGACGCGGTCCCAGGCTGGCCGGATGAAAATCCCGAAAAGTTGGGAAGGATGCGGAGAGGTGATTGAATCACAACTGTTGCGTCAGGAGTTTCATCCGTGCT
>JANNDA010001127.1:0-3769 GCA_031387195.1 Planctomyces sp.
GTCACGAGCCGACCAGGCTGAAAACGCTCCGTGACGCAAGCACTTGTCCAGAATCGGCCGGCGCAATTTCGCAGCGGCGGACGCGAACTTGGGATGGGTCAGAATGGCTTCGGCATTTTCGGCTCGCCCGAAAAATGCCGCGACTTCCAAGGCGAACTGTTTCTTGCTGGAGTCCGTCGAATCGTGAGCCGTTGCAAAGACATCAACGCCACCGTCGATCAACAAAGTGATGGACTCCGGAACTCCTTCGTGTGCGGCGTAGTGCAACACGGTTGCGTCATCGCCAATGATCCAGATGCCGCTCCGTCCCCCGCGCCAGGTGATGCGTGTTTTCAAGTCGGCTCCGTGGTCGATTAACAACTTCACGATTTCTGGAAAGCGAACCGCCACTTTGATGATGGGGTATCCGATCCCACGCTCGAAGTCGTTGACATCGACTTTGAATTTCTTGACGAGGTACTCGCACATGCTCAAGCGACCAAGACCTGCGGCGGTTCGCAGCAAGCTCTGCCCTTCGAAATTGTCCGCGAGCTTCGGCGATCGTTGCAGAATCGCCTTGAGTCGATCGAAATCATCGCAATGAATCGCCGTGCGGGCGTCGTACTCCGCACCCGCTTTCTTGTATTCATCCACGATGAGACGCCACTTATTGCGATCGGCGTCACTGCTCGCCGAGGCGAGTTCGTCGGCCGCACGTTGCAGCGGTGTTTGGTCACTGCTGCGGCAATGAATCGTGAGGTCCGGCTTCTTCGTCAGAATCAGCCGAACGATCTCCGGGTCATCCGAAAGATGCAGCGGCGTGAATCCGTTGTAGGCGACGGCATTCACATTCGCTTTGTGATCCAGTAGCCATTGAACGGCACCGGCCGGACCAAAGCGCGCGGCATGATGCAGCGGCGTGCAATCTTCGCCATCGACTTTACCGATCCACGCCGGCTCTTTGGTCATCATGCCGATCGCCGCGTCCGCGAACCCATCCCATAAGAGTCTGTGAGGCGTCTTCAATTGTTCTGCCGTAAAGCGGGTTGGAACGGCTTCGCTCGCCTGCTTTCCAGTCCAAATGCCGGTCCGGCGGGATTCCTCGGTGGATTTCGATTCGAACCGCAGGCTCATTTGGAACCGATCGTCCGTATTCGGGGACGGCAGTCCGGACCAGGCGCGTCCTCCCCAAGCGAACGCGCTGAGCATGATCTCCGTGACATAGCGGTCTTTCGCCGGGACTTCGATCACCTTTGAGTCCGACTCCAGCCGATGACTTGCCGCTTTCCAGTATTCGGGATCGTCAATCACACGCCGCTTGGCGACGTGTTTGTCGCCAGTCCGGATGTTGCGGAATTGGACCGCGAATTGATTGAAGCCGTGCTCGGAATTCGGATCCCAGATGCGAATAGGGTGGTCCGATTCGTTGATCAAAACAATGCGAAACGCCTTCGCCCATTCGATCACCGATTCATTTCCCTGAGACTCCAAGTCCAGCCGAATCTTGAGATCCGCAACGTTCTCGCCGCTGGGGAAAAAGTCATCCGTCTCGATGTCGTTCGCGATTGCGTTTGAAGTGTCGGACTTTGAGTCGCGCGAAGGCGATTCCGTGTCTTCTTGTTGCCGCGCCGATTGGTTGCAACCCGCAATTAGGACAAGAATCGCCGTTGCGAAGAACTTGCGAGTCATAATGAGCCTCGTGCGGATACTCTCTCAACTCGTCTTGAATCGCAGCCATCCCGACGGCGGCTTTTAACGGTTCGCTCTACATTCTGTATTCTGTCACCGAAAGGCCGGAATATCGACAGGCAGACCAACTCGCATGAACAAGCGGGCGAAGGCTTGAGACAGGTGTTCGCGATACGGTGGCAGCAGTCGCAGACGACGCTGTTGTGTCAGAACTCGCGTGCGCAGAAATGTCAGCGGCAGTGCGGAGACTCGACGGAAATCGACGACGCGGATTTCCGAGACGGTTCCGGCGAAGTCGCTGGCCGCCAACAAATGCACGCCCGGCAAGTTGCCGCGTCGCGCGTCCTCCAGTCCTTTGATCGTGGCGAGGTGGCCGCTCAGTTCGGATTGCTTCCAGACGGCGGCCATGAGCACTTCACTGACCTTCTCGCGGCCTTTGACCAGATCGCAGGATTGCGAGAGGACGATGAGATCGCGCTCTTCCCATTGCAGCTTCCAGCGGCCATCAGCAGTTTCTGTCTCAGCGGCGACCGAGATCGGGCAACCTTCGATGATGTCGCCTTGCTCAAGTTCATCACCTTCCACGAGGTCATACCACGGATACCGCTCGGTCATGAGGCTTTCCTCGCGTGCGGATCATCCAGCGGGATTGGTCGTCCACGGCCGACAAATTCCACATCGGCTTCGACGACACCGGAAGGTCGCGTGGGAGGTGTCTCGATACAGAAATCCCAATCGAGCAACTCTGGAACATCACTGTCGATTTCCGTGACGCTCTTGTTCGGCTTGGTCTGTGGGCCATTGGATGATGAAGGTGACATCGGGCTGTCTCACAGAAATAGGGTTCACCGAATTGGGAGACCGTCACGCTGGCGAAGCGATCTGTAGCTGGGAATCGCCCAATTCGACAAGCGGATTTTCCGTCTGCTGGCAAACTTCGACCTCATTTACCCCTTCAAGCGATAGAGGTACTCGCCCGCCTTGCGGACTAGCAGCACGCCTTCATCTTCTCGATTCGCAAAGGATTCGACACCAATTGTGGCGGGGTCGCGGTAGCCGAGGTTGATTTGCTCGCAGATGGCGGCGGGGATTTGGGAGGCGAGGGTGACTCGGACTCGCGGCTGCTCGATGCCGTTGTCGAACGTGCCGGTGCCGCGGACGTGGGTGCTGTGGGCGAGGACTCCCCACGGGTAGTCTTTGAAGCGGTCCCATTGCTGCGTGAAGTAGTCGCGGACGTGATAGCCGATCTCGGCGATCAGCTTGCCGTGGGTCACCGAGATCTCGTGCAGGTGCGGGGCGAAGATGATCAGCTCGCCGCCGTCGGCCACGACCGGTTCGAGCTTGTACATGCACTTGCCGGCGACCCACAGCTTGTCGTACATCGGCGGAGCACACGACAGCACCGTGTGAAAGGGGCGGTCCATCCATTGGATGTGAACCTGGCTCGACAGGTCGGCGGCTGACTCCCACGCGGACTCCGGCGTGCCGAAGAACAAGCCGTGCAAGTTACCGTCGCTGGCGACGACGAACGTGATCGCTCGGCGAGTGTTCGGGATCAGCGTGGCGGCGCGATCGACGACCGCTCGGACGGGCGTCCCCTTCACGCCGATGATGCCGACGTTCGTGATGATCGCTCCCAGCCAGTGAAAGAAGTTGAGCAACTCCGGCCCGGAGATGCCGGGGAAGTAATACTTGTTGCCGCCGCTGAACCCGACCACCTCATGCGGAAACACCGGGCCGAGTACCAGCAGCGTGTCGTAATCGGCGATCCGCGAATTGATCGTCACCGGCACGTCGAGCGACAGCCGGCCTTCGGTGATCGCCTCGGTGTCGGCTTTCGTGAGCGAGCCGATCGTCGTCAGTCGCGCGGGATTGTCCCATTCGTGATTGAACAGCCCGACGCTGGCGTACTTGCCGCCGCCCTCGCTTACGCTTCGGGTTACATCGATGGCTCGATCGGCCTCGCTCATGCCGAGCATTCTGGCAATCGCGGGCTCCGGCATCGGCGGATGCGTGCCGAGCGCGACGAGCACATCGACTTGCTTCGCTGCTGAACCGATTCGGTCATGCAACGCGCTGAACAGTAGCGGCAAGGGAGCCG
>JANNDA010001134.1:0-6166 GCA_031387195.1 Planctomyces sp.
GTCACGAGCAGACGTATCTCGAAGAGGTGGCGCTGTGCCCTGCCGTTCAAGAGCGGACGGCGAACGCGAAGCGTGTGACCGGTTACTTTGCGACGAAGGATTACTCGTATCGCGCGAAGGAAGTGGCCGGGAACGGCTGGGTGTTGATCGGCGATGCGTTTGGGTTTTTGGACCCGCTGTATTCGTCGGGCGTGTTGCTGGCGTTGAAGTCCGGCGAGATGGCGGCGGACGCGATCGTCGAAGGTTTGCAAGCGGACGACACATCGGCTGTGCAGCTCGGCAAGTGGGGACCGGCGCTGAATCAAGGAATCGACCGGATGCGGCGTTTGGTCTGCGAATACTACGACGGGTTCAGCTTTGGACGGTTTGTCAAAAACTATCCGCACCTGAAGAACACGGTCACTGACTTGCTCATCGGCGATCTGTTTACCGACCGCGTCGATGTCGTTTGGGAACCGATGGAATCATTGTACTCGGAAGACAAGTCCGCTCCGAAAACGTGGGACGCGGGGACTCCGACGGAAATCGCCGCGAGCAAACTCAATGAGCTGTACCTGCCTGACGGGACGCTGCCGTAGCGTCTGCCGCACTAACGCGTCGGGTTAGTGGGAAGAATCAACATGCCAACTACTGGAACATCGCAGTCACCGAGCCCCTGGCGGTTGGTCGTTGCTTACTCATTGATGTCGGTCGCGGCGATTGGGCTGTTTCTGGTGATTCGATGGTTCGGCGAATCGCCTGCGGTCTCCGTCAGCGGATCTGATACCGAAGTGTTCGTGACACCGCTTCCACTCAAACTGAAGTCTGACACATTGCCGCACGTTTTGTTGGCACTGGTGGCGATCATCGTCGTGGGGCGTGGACTCGGAGCGATCTTCAAACGCTTGGGACAACCGCGAGTGATCGGCGAGGTGGTTGCCGGGATCATGTTGGGACCATCGTTGCTCGGACGCATTTCTCCGGAAGCGATGACGTTCATCTTGCCGAATTCGGTGTTGCCGTTTTTGGGACTGATCGCGCAACTGGGCGTGGTTCTTTACATGTTTCTCGTAGGGCTGGAGCTCAACGCGGAGTTGCTTCGTTCGCGGGCTCACGCCACGGTGGCGATTTCACACGCGAGCATCGTTGCTCCGTTTCTGTTGGGTGCGGGGTTGGCGTTGTGGCTGTATCCGCGACTGGCTCCGGCGGGGGTGCCGTTCACGAACTTCGCCCTCTTCATGGGTGTGGCGATGTCGATCACCGCGTTCCCGGTGCTGGCTCGGATTTTGACTGATCGCGGGATCGAACGGACGGAGCTGGGTGTCGTCGCGTTGAGCTGTGCGGCGGCAGGGGATGTCACGGCTTGGTGCCTTTTGGCGTTTGTGGTGGGAGTGGCTCAGTCGGAGTTGACGAGCGCACTGACCACTGCGGCGCTGACTTTGGGATACATCGCGTTGATGTTCGCAGTCGTGCGTCCGCTAGTGGCTCGCTGGTTGGGAGCGACGGATGAAAAGCAGACCAGTTCGGGAGTGATCGCGTGGGTGTTGGTGGCGTTGCTGCTGTCATCGCTGGCCACGGAGGCGATCGGCGTTCATGCGATCTTCGGAGCGTTTCTGTTGGGAGCGGTGATCCCGCACGACAGCGCGGTGGCTCGAATGTTTGAGCAGAAACTCGAAGACATCGTCACGATTCTGTTGCTGCCCGCGTTCTTTGCCTACATGGGAATGCGGACGCAGATTGGATTGGTCAGTGGTTCGACAGAGTGGTTGATCTGTGGCCTGATCATCGTGGTGGCGACGCTTGGAAAGTTTGGGGGCACGGTCGTCGCGGCACGACTCACGGGGCTCGGTTGGCGGACATCAGCCTCGTTGGGAATCCTGATGAACACTCGCGGCCTGATGGAGTTGATTGTGCTCGATATCGGTTTGGACTTGGGTGTGATCTCGCCGACGCTCTTCGCCATGATGGTGCTGATGGCGTTAGTCACGACGATGGCAACAACGCCGATCTTGCACGTTTTGAATCCCGATTCGTCGCTGTCCTGATCATGGTGCGGCAAACTGCCACAACGCTGGATTCGCTGGAGACGGACGCTTACGCTCTTCGCAATGGATTGTCTGCGAGTCAATTGACCCACCGGGATTTCAGAATCGAATGACAGCACCTGCTCGCGAATCATGCGCTCTCTGTGGAGCGGTTCTGCCCAAATCGAGTGATGCGGCGGAGACGCAATGCTTGAAGTGTGGGAATGCCGCCACGGAAATCGACCCGGCGGCGGTGCTCGATCAAGAACGGGAGCGAGGTTCTGGGACCATTCCACACTCGGCTTCGCAGAAAACAGTGATCCTGAGCCAGAACGTCGGGCCGGACACCGCTCGCCCCGGCGCGACTGTTGATTTCGTTCACAGGGCTGATTTCGTTCGCAGGGCCAATTCCACGGAGCCGATGCTCGATGGTTCCGATCGGGATGAGGTCGCGACGCCAAAACTGGTTGGCCGGTTTCAGATTGTCCGCGTCTTGGGACACGGGTCATTCGGAACGGTGTATCACGCCCACGATCCGTTACTCGATCGGGAAGTGGCGTTGAAGGTGCCTCGCTTTGCGGGTGACGACAAGTCGATGTTGGAGAGATTTCATCGCGAGGCCAAATCGGCCGCACGGCTGCATCATCCCAACATTGTGACGCTGTATGAGAGTGGCGAGACGGACGATGGGTCGTCGTATCTGGTCGCCGAATTTGTGGACGGAGTCCCGCTGTCCGAGATGATCCGCGAGCAACAGCAGCAGCAACCGGATCTGCGTCGCGTGGTGAGTGTGGTCCATCAAATCGCGGAGGGCCTGCATTACGCACATAGTGAGGGTGTCGTTCATCGCGACATCAAGCCCGCGAATATCATGATGAATCGCGTCGGTCGGCCACAGGTCATGGATTTTGGGCTGGCGAAACGGGACGCGGACATCGCATCGGGGATGACCGTCGAAGGACAGATTGTCGGCACGCCGACATACATGTCTCCAGAGCAGGCACGTGGGACAATCGCGGAAGTGGGGGCGCACAGCGATCAATACAGCGTGGGAGTCGTGCTGTATGAGCTGTTGTGTGGCCGTGTCCCGTTTGTGGGAGATCAGTGGAAGGTCATCGCGCAAGTGGCCAGCCCACGTGAGCACCCGCCGACCCCACGGTCATTGCGACCTGAGTTGCCGCGTGATTTAGAGGCGTGCTGTTTGAAAGCCTTGGAGAAGGAACCCAAGTCACGCTACCCCAGCTTGCAAGCTTTTGCCGACGACCTGGATCATTGGTTGAAGGGCTTGCCGTTGGTGGCTCGACCGATTGGTCCGATGGAGCGGCTGACGCGCTGGTGTCGGCAGAATCGGATGATTGCCGGGCTGGCTGGCACGGTCGCGCTGATGGTCGTTGTGGCCACGATCGTGGGATATGGGCTGGCGTTCCGCTTTCGGACTTTGGCAAACGAAACCGAAGAGGCGCGAAAGCTGGAAGCGGCTGCACGCTTGGAAGGCGAACGAGTCATTGTCGATGCCTATACCGAAACCGGCCTGACTGCGGATCGCAACGGTGATCCGCGCGAGGCGATTCTGTGGTTCGCGAACGCCGTAGCGGCCGCGAAGAACCATCCGTCGCGCGAACAGCACAATCGCACCCGCATGCAGTCGTGGCTGTCGCAAATCGCGATTCCCGTGCAGGCATTTAGTCAGCCCACGGACTGGAGCAAGGGGCTGAGCTACCACCCGTCCGGAAATCTGTTGTTGAACTTGTCACTGTCCGGAAAATGTGAACTGTTGGAGATTTCCAGCGGCAAGCATCTGGAGATGCCGCTCAAGGGTCAGATCTCTGCGGCGACGTGGAGTCCTGACGGATCGTTGCTGGCGACGGCGACTTATCAGGAGGTCGTGGTCTTTGAATTCCCGATGAACACGGAAGTCGATCGCTGGACTCATCCAGACTTCGTGAGCTGTTTGCAGTTCAGCGCAGACGGCAAATTGCTGGTTGTTGGCGGCGACAAAACAGCCCAAGCCCGCGATGTTCCGCAGAAAAAATTTCGCACCGATCCGTTCGCAACGGCCTGTCAGGTGACATCGCTCGCCATCGCCCCGGACGCTCGTCGGTTTGCGGTTCGCGACGCTGACCAGCAGGTACGGGTCTTCTCGTCGGCGGAGGATCAACCGAATTCTGAGCCGCTGTTGCCAGCTCTTCCATCGGTTGCGGTAGGAAATGTGCCACCGATTTTTTGGGAAAATGACCGGCTCGTTGTCGTGGACAATTTGAAGTCCGTCCGTTGTTGGGATCTCGCCAAGGCCGACATCGTTTGGGAACATGAGATTCAGCGAGTGCAGTCGGCGGCGATCTCGCCCGATGGCAAGTGGCTCGCTTTGGGTGAGGACTTTGACCTGGTCTTGCTGGACGTCGCGTCGGGAAAACCGGCGGAGAAACGCATCAAGCAACAGAACATGATCAACGAACTCCGCTTTCATCCACAGAGTTCTCTGTTGCTGACGGCTGGCGTCGATCACACCGCACGCATTTTTGAAGTGCCGTCGGGAAAGCCGGTCGGCCCACCGATCCCCCACTGCAACGCGGTGCATCGCTGCGCGTGGGCACCAGACGGCGAATCGTTTGCCACGGTCCAATGGGACGGCCAACTCATTCGCGTTTGGAAACGAAGCGACCTTCCGCGCGAACTTCCCTTGAAAAAGTCGGTCACGCCCCCTGCGGCACACGGTCCCTTCGTTCGACTCCACGAACGGGGTGACCGCTGGTTCGCGAGCGGTTTAGACAATGGTCGTAATCAGACCGAATTACAGGTCAGGGAGACCGCGTCGGGGAAACCGATCGGTCCAAAACTGTCCGGAAAAGGAATGATCAGCGATGCGGTCTTCATTCCAAAATCTTCACTGATCGCGATGGCGGGAGGTGGCTCGCGCGAGGATGCGTGGCACACACTCGACGAACAAAAGCTCGACGAACCCGGCTACGTGCGATTCGTGAATTCGGAGACAGGGCAACCAGCCTTTGAAGAGGTGATGACTCCATCGCAGGCAATCGCGGTGCGAGCCAGTTCAGACGGGCAAACCGTCGTCGCACTTTGCCATCGTGGCCACGTTGTGTTACTGAATGCTGTCACGGGCCAGCAGAACGCCGAACATCAGGCGTTTCAAGGGAAGGCTGCGACACACGGGTATGTCATCCGCGATCGCATCCGATTTTCACCTCGGGGAGACCAATTCGCCCTCTGGGGCCATTCGGGGGTGATGGAACTGCGGAAGACGGTCGATGGCGAATTGTTGTTTGAGGCCCGACATCAGGAGGGCTTTTTGCACGACGTTCAGTTCTCGCCGGACGGTCAACTGATCGCGACGTGTGGGTCAGACAATGCCGTACGCTTGTGGAACACTGCCACTGGAGCCAATGTCGGCCAACCGTTGAATCATTCGGGGTGGGTTTTCAACGCACAATTCAGCGGCGACGGTCGTCGGTTGCTGACCGCCTCATCGGACAAGCACGCACGCATCTGGGATGTCGCGACGGGGACTTCGATCCTGGCCACTCGCGAACACAGCGATCAAGTTTTTGGTGTCACGTTTCTACCGGGCGAAGAACTGTTTCTGGTCTCAACGCGCGACGGACAACTCACGGCCTGGGATGCGAGCCTCGGCAAGATGATCGCTCCGTCGAGACACCTGTCGAAAATGATCTTCCAACTCTCGCTGAGTAATTCCAGTTCACAGGTACTTGCTTCGGGAATGCTCAATCCCATTCACATTTTTGACTGGCACCATTGGATTCTGGAGCCCGACGCTCAACTGAACCACGAAGACGTGCGACTGCTCGGCGAGATTCTCTCTTCGCAACGAGTCCACGAAAGCGGCGCGGCCACAAGCCTCAGCTCGTCGGAGTGGATTGAACGTTGGACTAAGTTCCGCGAGCGGCACCCCAACCATCCGCAGTTCGCGGTTCCCTAGGCGGGATTATTCATGGCCTTTTTGTAACCCGAAGCGCAAATGGACTATCCCACGTTTTGCGTGCGCACAACGTATCGCGTCTTGTGACGCGTAAGGAGCGAAGTTCATGTCAAAACGTCGAGTGTTTACGAGGGAGTTCAAGGTCGAGGCGGTGTCGTTGGTTTCTCGGCAAGGTCTGAGTTTCGCGGAAGCAGCGCGTCGCTTGGAG
>JANNDA010001149.1:0-2766 GCA_031387195.1 Planctomyces sp.
CCACTGCTCGCCCACCTTGTTGATCCACTGCGCATCCGGTTCCAAATAATGAGCTAGCGCCCACAACGTCCAAGTCATCTCTTCTTTTCGATTCACGTCCATCTTGGCGTTGTTGATGATATCCGCGACGGTGATGACTTCGCCTTGAGCCGTTTTGAATTCATGTTTCAGAGGCAGCCGACACATCGTCAAATAGGCCATGAACTGCGTCGGATGTCCCTCAAACCAGTACGCTTGAATGAAGGGATGAGCTCGCCCGCCGTAAGGAGTCTTTTGAAATAGTGACTCCCCTTGATAACTGACGCCGCTGGAAAGCCATTCCAACGCGTTGACCTTGCGGCCGTCGGCCATTTTCAGCAGATAGTCCTGCCGATAGGCCAACGTGCCGTGAATGATCTGCCACGGCGTGTGTGGACGCGGGCTATCCGGAGTCAAATAGCGTCGGCCAGAAACATCGATCGCGTCATTGACCATTTGCAACAACGGATCGATCGGTTCGGCAACGACAGGGGCCGGTGCTTGCGGCTTCGGCGGATTCGCTGTTTTTGGTGTGACCACGGGCTCTGAAAACAAATCCCGTAACTCAGACTTTTTACCGGGCAGCACAACGGTGTTCGATTTGCTCGACGCCGGTTGGGGATTCACTTCGATTGGGACCTCGAACTGCGAATCGATGTCCATCGGCTTTTCAGGTTTACTGGCGTTCGTGGACTCTCCAGTCGGCGGAGTTGCCGAAGTGGTCGGCAACGAAGCTTCCGGTTCTGGAGTGAGCGACTCACTTTTCGGCTTCTCGATCTCTGGCTTCGACTCCTCCGAAGTGGCTGGCTCTTTGGTCGCCTCCGGAGTGACGACAGCAGGTTGTGAGACTTCCACCGCCGGCAGAGGCGCGTCCTCAGTATGCGCGGAACCCGACGCGTACCAAATTGCGATCGCAGACAGCAGACCAACTTGAATCCAAGAACGAAGCGATTTCATCGTGGTGTCGACTCCTGTCGGAAGATTCCGATTGGGCAAACCTTCCTAACCAACGCGACCTATCAGCCGATGTACGGACCAGCGGTCGATGCCCACAATTCGATCGGTCATCACGAGCGAAACTCTTGGAGCGGAGATGGGGGTTGAGCACCGGAAGTCGAATGTTCGTGATCGCTGCGCCGACTGATGCGGCAAACAGACACAATCGACAGAGGCGGCGATAGTGGCAGAGTCTTCCTGGATCGCCTGACACACATCGAGTTCTCGTCCTGACATGAGGTCGATGAATTTTTGCCGCTGATGTTGAAGTCACGCTCAGGATGGCTGACTCCTGCTTTTATCCGCAGATCGGCTTTGCCATCCGTGGGGAGAACTCATTTCAAAGACTTCCTGCGGATGGCAAAGCCGGACTGCGGATGAATAACGCCAATAGAATTGGCCTGCTGCAAATGTCATGAACACTATTGAGGACTGAAATCAACCAGCCGAGCTCAACGCTTCACGCAGTTTTTCGAGGTCAGTTTCGTTGGTGTAAACATGCGGACTCAAGCGGACCAAGCCACGGCGAAGGTTGAGGACCACGCCACGTTGCATGGCTCGCTCTCGAAGCCCAACTAGCGAGCGGCCCGGAAATTCGCACGCCAGAATGCCGGATCGCCGACGTTCGTCAGTTGACGAAATCATTCGGCCACCGCATTCCGACACCACTTCGCTCAGCCGCGTAGTGACACGCGATAGCCGATCCCAAATTGCGGAAATGCCGAACGACAGCAGTAATTCAAGGCTCGCTCCCAGAGCGAAAATCCCGCCGACATTTTGCGAGCCCCCCTCAAATCGAGACGCCGAATTTTTGAGCGACTGCGGCGAAAGCGGCTCAACAACACGAAACGGTAAGCGGTCATCAGGTGACTCGTCACTCAGATCGAACGGACTTCGATCAAAGTCGCCAGCCGACTTCAGGCTATTCCAACCAACTCCAATCGGTCGCAGCCGCTCTAAATGTTCGGCTCGAATGAACAAGAGCCCCGCCCCTTCTGGTCCCAGCAGCCACTTATGTCCGTCGGCGACAAAGAAGTCGATCGGCGTCTGCCGCAGATCGAGTGGAATCACTCCGGCTCCTTGAATCCCATCGACGCACAGCAGAATCCCTCGCTGATGACATTGATCCGCCAAGTCATCGAGATCCTGTCGCCACCCCGTCACGAAATCGACCCAACTGACGGCAACGATCCGCGTTCGTGAGTCCGTCGCATTGATCAACCGATTTGCCTCGCAACCGACCACTTCACAGGGCACCGCGCGCACTTCAACGCCGCGAGCAATTAAATTCCGCCACGGCAACGCGTTCGACGGAAACTCATTCGCCGGTGCGACAACGTTGTCTCCCGACTGCCACGGAAACGACTCGGCAATGATCGAAATGCCAGATGTCGTGTTCGGGACGAACGCAATTTCTAACGACGAGCAATTCAACAGCTTGGCAGCCGAATCGCGGACCTGTCCGACGCGACGCCGCAGCTCCGACCAATTTGCATCGCCGTTCATCGTCATCTCGTCAGCCCAATCGACCAACGCTCGTGTCGCGGGAAGACTCAACGGCGCGATGGCGGCGTGGTCAAAATAAGCCCACCGCTCGGCAACCGGCATTTGCTTTCGGAAATCGTCCCACCAGTCAGCCATGTTGCGTCGCTCGATTCAGTCAAGTAACCCGAAGCGTCAGCGAGGGCGCACGCTCCAAGAGACTTTGAATTCATCGCTCTGTGAAGCGTCCGCCCTCGCTGACGCTTCGGG
>JANNDA010001305.1:0-8755 GCA_031387195.1 Planctomyces sp.
ACATCCAACGTCCCCACCGTAGCCGTAATCGCACCGCGGGCCGAGCCCAGTGATCCACACCGCGTCGGGAAGCGTACGGCTCGTCACGCGGAGCGATGACGGCTACGAAATTGCGGCTTCGCCGCACTACTTTTTGGCACCGTCGTCTTGAGGGTAAATCAAGATGCGGTCGTGGACGAGAAGGACCAAGTCGGCTCGACCGTCGTTGGTGAGATCGACGATCAACGACTCGCGCGGCTCAAAGTCGCCTCCCTCTTCTTCGCGGCTGAAGCTCTTTTCCTCGAAGACTTGGAACGCGATTGCAGGACGGAGTTGACCGGCTTGGTCCGCAGTCTTGGGTGCGAAGTTGAGGATCTCGACGTAATGCGATTGCGTGTCGATCACGGCGAGATCCGGTTGGCCATCGCCGTTGAGGTCGCCACCAACCACGTCGGCGAAGAAGGCTTTCTCGCGTTTGGTTTCGTAGGTCGCGAGTTCTTTCATTGTCGGATCGGCGCGACCGGAATACAGCACGGCGAACTTGCCTGTGCCGAACAGCAACAGGTCGTCCTGCCCGTCGCCGTTGAGGTCCGCCACGTGGCTCGAACGATATGGGAAGCGGCCGAGCTCCACTTCTTGCCACGGGCGATAAATCTTGTCGTCCAACCGCAGCACACGCAGTTTCTGCACACCGACATCCACGATCACGATCTCGTTGCCCGGCTGTCCGTCGAGATTGAGCGTTGCCGCTCCAACCGCTTTGGCGTTGATCTCCGCGGCGTTGTATTGATCGGTCACTTGCCAGCCGCGCATTTGTTCGTCGAAGCGCATGTTGCGGACAAACTTGTCCTGAGCCACCAACATTGCCGGGGCTTGCAACTGACCGAAGAAGACACCTCCCGGCGACACGGTCCCCAGTTGAATGCCCCCTTCGGATTTCATTTCTTTCGGGACACCCATTTCGTCGAGCGACAATATCGTCGGCGGTTTGTCGGAACCGGTGAAGATCATGAGTTCTGATCGCCCGTCGCCGTTGAGGTCCGTGCGTGTCATGCGATTCGGATTCCCTTTCAACTCCAGCGCGACGGAGTTCTTGCCATCAAATAGAAACGGTTCCCAGTTTCCTTCGGCCGTGCGTTTCAACGCTTCAAACGCGTAACTGGTCTCGCGAGCCGCGCGAGCTTTCGTGAGATAGACCACTTCCAGTTTCTTGTCGCCGTCGAGATCGACGAGTTCCAGCGCGATCGGTTCTTTGCCAGCCAGTGGCAGTGCCTGCGGAAATGTCAGGCGTCCGTCTTGAAAGCGAGAAAGGCCGATCGACTTCTCTTTCGTGCTGAGCACCACCACTTCGGCGGAAGCGTTGCCGTCGAGGTCCGCCGCTCGGACTTGCTCGGCACCGACCAAGCCAGAGAACGCTTCGCCCTGTTCGAGTCCCGCTCCCTTCCGCTGTGTGTAGACAATCATTCGAGCCGCTTCCGGATCGGCGACGACAACGTCCGTCAGTCCATCGCCGTTGATGTCAGCCGTGGCGATGTCTCGCTCGCGACCGGCTCCTTGTTGACCGAGTCCATAATGAATCAGCCGACTGGCTAGCTCACCGGGCTTTGCTGCCGGGCGTTCGAGCTGAAAGATTTTAATCCGCCCCGTCGCACTATCGACGGTGAGCAACTCGACCTGCGGACCCTTGTCGAGGTTCGCAATCGAAACGGCGCGCGGCTTCGTCAGATCGAATTTGAGTTCTGGCCCCAAGCGACCGTCCTGACCTTGCAGGCGTGCGGCGAAGGCTTGCTCCGCTTCATCGTGCGACAGGTAGCACAGATCTTTGCGACCGTCTCCGTCGAGATCCGCAATTTGTCCGAGCGTCATCCGCTGTGACGTATTGAAGAGGCTTTCTGGTGGGGCGAGCTTTCCCTCTTTGGTTTGATAGAGCAGATACGTCTGACTCAAGCCGAGCACCGCGATGTCATCTCGCTTATCGCTGTTGAGGTCGCCGGCCAACACGACCCACGCCAGCGCGGGGACATCCGGCAATCGAATCGTCACCTTCTCGGTCCATTCGCCCGCCTTTGGCTGATAGCGAATCACAAGTTTGTCCGGAGCGGCGAAGTACGCGATGTCCGTGTGGCCGTCGGTGTTGAAGTCTCCCAGCGCGATTGCCGCGATTTCATGCTCGACGCTCAATTTACGATGCTCGAATCGCCATGCTGGCGAGAACTGATTCACTTCGAGCTTTGCGGTTGGCTCACCGGCGGGCTTGGCCGCTCGTTGCAACAACAGGTCAATGCGGCTGTGAGCATTGTCGGCGACGACCAGATCATTCAGGCCGTCATGATTCAAATCACCAGCCACCATGTTCGCCGAACGGCTGGATAACTTCAGGAGTTCCAGCGGACGAAAGCCGTATTGATCGGTCAGTTCGCTGAAGACTTCGTCTTCTTCGGCGCGGGATGACACCGACAGGAGTAACACCGTCGCGAGTAACAACACGACTTGCATCGTGACCGATTTCATGAGCTTGAATATCACCGGCATCAGCCTCTCCTCTGTCCGAATTCTTGGCCGTGCGACGTCATCAACGGCGATCTTGCACGGGGCGTCGGAGAATAGCGAACGCTCTCCGAAAGAACGACGACCAACTAGCACTCGTCACGCGGGCGATTGCTAGCCGGGATTATTCAAGAGTCGGAGAGATTTCTCAGCAGGCTGTTTCATACAAGCCCGACGCGCAAGCGAGTGAAGGTCGCGGCATACACTCGCTTGCGCGTCGGGCTTGTATGTGGCCATGAATAATCCCGATTAGTTGCCGATCAATCCCGGCAGCGGTCGGGCCGACTTCGGACTTGCCGTGATGAAATCTTCGCCGACGAGTGTCGCAATCGTGCTGGCGATTTGACTGAGCGTCGGTGAGACATCGCTGCGCACGCCCAGCGGCGGAACGTCGGGGCCGAGTGCGGCCATCCAAACGAACTCCGCTCCCTCGACCTTCGCGCCGTGATCGGTCCAGTCGCGGATCGTGACACCTCGACCGTGATCGCAGGCGATCAACAGCGACGTGTTGTCTTTGTAGTCGGGCAGCGATTGCAGCAAGCTCCACAAGCCGGCCAGGAACGCATCGGCTCGATGAGCGGCGTGCAGATAGCGGTCGTAGCGCCGCGCGTGAGCCCATTCGTCGGTCTCGCCGAGCCCAATGAAAAAGACTCGCGGTTTCTTCTTTAGTAGATGCTCGCGAGCAGCCTGCATCGTCAGCGAATCGATCTGGTTGTCGGGCCACAGCACGACCGTGTCGGCGATCAAGTCGTTGAGCAGTCGTTCGCGATCGGTCAAATCGTTGCCAGGAATCGGTGTGATTCCCGCGTGGCAGTAGATGCCGCTGCGTGGCTGATTGAGGATAAACGGGAAGACGTTCCACGTAGCGATGGCGGCGACACGATCTTTGAAGAGGGGACGTTGATTCAAGACTTCCAACACGCTGACGTGCTGATTCGGAATCTTGTTGTTGGATTTGATTCCCTCATCGTCCGCGAAGCCACAGAACATCTCGCTGTAACCGGGGTAGGAGAACTTGTGCGTGTTCTCCAACTTGGCCGCTGCGTTCTTGGCTGGGTCACCGAAGATCTGGCCTTGCTTGGCGATTGTCTTCCAAAAGAAGGGGAGCAACGTTTCGCGGCGTTCTACTTCTGTCTCACGCCAGAATTTCTCTTTGACTCCGGCGACATCGGCGACCCCCGCATCTTTGGCGATGAACGGCTCGTGCGCGCCACCGAACAACTCCTGCCAACGAAAACCGTCAAGCGTGACATAGACCACGTTGCGACCTGCGGCAGAATCGGACTGCGCAATCAGCGGCCGTATCTCGAACAGGCAAACGGCAACGATGAGGCAGAGAAGTTTCTTGCCCAGGCAGAATTGCATTCGCGGTTGTTTCATGTTGTTGACCAATTGAGTTTCTATCGCCGAGTGGCATTCACATCATTCTGCTGATCCGGATTTTGCAGAATGATGGGAGGGCAGAATGATGTGGAAGCAACCTGTGGTTCATTACGATGCTCGCCTGTCGTCTCGTTGAGGCGCGAAATTGAAACTCACCGAACGACTTTGTGAAAGGAACGCGAACTCATGAAAGCGACTTGCTGCTTCCATTTTTGTTTGCTGCTTGTGGCCGCGACCGTTGGTCTGCCAGGGATATTGCGGGCGGATGAGCCGATGGCGATCTGGCCGAAGGATGTTCCCGGCGAGAAAGGGGACATCGGGCCGGAAGCAGAGGTCGCTCGCAAGGATGAGCGGAAGACGACACGGATCACGAATATCTCGAACCCGACGATCACGCTGTTTCGTCCCACGGCTGAGAAGAACTCCGGAGCCGCGGTCATCGTCTGCCCCGGCGGCGGATACAGCTATGTCGTTGCCGACAAGGAAGGTTCCGAAGTCGCCGAATGGCTGAGCACGATCGGCGTGACCGGCGTCTTGCTGAAGTATCGAGTTCCCGTTCGCAAAGATCGGCCAAGGCATGTGCCGCCGTTGCAGGATGCTCAGCGCGCGATCAGTCTGCTGCGACATCGAGCCGCTGAATTTGGGCTGACCCCCGATCGGATCGGGATCATGGGGTTTTCGGCGGGTGGACATGTCGCCGCGTGCGCGAGTACCAATTTCACGGCTCGGACTTACGAGGCGGTCGATGAGGCTGACAAACAAAGCTGTCGGCCAGATTTCTCGATGCTGATTTATCCGGCTTATCTCACAGTCAAAGAACAAGGAGATAAGCTCGCGCCGGAAGTTCCCGTCTCGGAAAAAACACCGCCGACGTTCTTGATGATGACACAAGATGACGGAGTACGGGTCGAGTCGGCGTTGTTCTATTATCTCGCGCTCAAGCAAGCGAAAGTCCCGGCGGAACTGCATCTGTATCCCAGCGGAGGACACGGTTACGGCCTGCGGTTGGAAGGACATCTGGCGGCAACCTGGCCTCAACGTGCGGAAGACTGGCTGCGTGTCGGTGGTTGGTTAGCCAAGTAGAAACATTGGTCTGCCCTGCTGCCGAAGCAGTCGGAACCAACCATGAACAACTTCACGTTACATCCTTGAGGCCCAGTCACTATGCACGCTCGCTGGACAACACCGCTCTTCGCGCTGACGACGTTTCTCAGTGCGTTTCTCCTGTTTCAAGTCCAGCCGTTGTTGAGCAAGGCGATCTTGCCGTGGTTTGGTGGCAGTCCGGCCGTGTGGACGGTCTGCATGTTGTTCTTTCAGATTGTCTTGTTTTGTGGATATGTCTACGCGCACGTGACGACGAAGTATTTGCCGCGCAAGGTTCAGGCTGGGCTGCATCTCATCCTGCTCGCGGTGGCCGTTTCACTCGGCCCGATCACACCGGCTGCCAGTTGGAAGCCGAACCCTGCCGATGACCCGACGGCGCGAATCATGTTGTTGCTGACAGTCTGCATCGGCTTGCCTTACTTCTTGTTGTCAGCGACAGGCCCCTTGCTGCAAGCGTGGTTCGCACGGATCAATTCGGGAGTTTCACCGTATCGGTTGTATGCGCTGTCGAATGTCGGCTCGCTGCTGGCGTTGTTGTCTTACCCGTTCGTATTCGAGCCCGCGTTCGACATTTTCAGACAGGGGCAACTCTGGTCATGGGGGTTCATCGCATTCGCCGCCGCCTGTACGCTGTGTGCGATCGCCAATGCGCTCCGGGCCAGCGAGGTTTCCGCGTCGGTCAATGCTGTTGAAGTATCGGCACCAGAAGCCGCCGTGGAACCGAGTTCGCCAACTCGCACGGACTGGCTCCTCTGGATCGCATTGCCGATGACGGCTTGCGTCCTGTTGATCGCCACCACGAATCAAATCTGCCAAGAAGTCGCGGTGATCCCCTTTTTGTGGATCGTGCCGCTGACAATCTATCTGTTGTCGTTCATCCTGACCTTTGACAGCACGCGGCGGTATATCCGTCCGGTCTTTTACGGAGGATTGGTGGTCTCGATCGGATTCAGCGTCTGGACGATGCGGCAGGCGGCCCAGTCACAAATGCTGCATCAGTTGGTCTCTTTTCTCGTGATGCTGTTTTGTGGCTGCATGGTTTGTCACGGCGAATTGGTGCGGATGAAACCTCATCCGAAGTTTCTGACGTCGTTCTATCTTTGCATCTCGGCAGGCGGTGCGTTGGGGGGGATGTTCGTCAGCTTGCTCGCACCGCGAATCTTTGCCGGGTATTTCGAGTTTCAACTGTCGATCGTGATGAGCTTGATTCTGCCGCTGTTGGTTTTTTGGCGTGATGCCTCTTGTCCGATGTATCGAGGCCGTGCGCCTTGGCTCTGGGCGGGGAGCATTGCCGTTCTGGCCTCGCTGGCAATTTCCTTGACGTCTCATCTGCGGCAGATCACTCGGGACCGTACTTACGCCGTGAGAAACTTTTTCGGAGTTTTGAAGATCGAGGCGCTCGTCGATGCGGTGAAGATGAAGCACGGCGGCGTGTTGCACGGGATGCAATTCACCGCGCCGGAGAAACGCCGGACAGGGACGACTTATTACAGCGAGCGATCGGGAGTGGGCCTATTGTTAAAAGCCTGTCGCCCGGATCGGCCTTTGAAGGTAGGACTCGTCGGTTTGGGCTCCGGAACGAGTGCCGTTTATGGTCGTGAGGGAGATCACTTCCGCTTTTATGAAATCAATCCGGAAGTCGTGCGATTAGCCAAACGGTACTTCAGCTTTTTGGCAGATTGCCCGGCGAAGACCGACATCGTGCTGGGAGATGCTCGGCTGCAAATGGAGCTGGAAGCGTCACAGGCTTATGACGCGATCGTTCTCGATGCGTTTTCCGGTGATGGCGTTCCGATCCATCTGCTGACCTCCGAGGCGTTTGACATCTACAGCAGGCATTTGGCACCCAACGGTGTGATCGCGGCTCATGTCTCAAACCGCCATTTGGATTTGCGGCCCGTCTTGCGCGCTCAAGCGGATCGGTTGGGCTTGCGGATGCTGACTGTCAGTCAATTTCGAGATGGCCTCGGTGCCGAGCACAACGCATGGGTGTTGTTGACGAAGGACACGGTGCTGCTTGAACGTCCTGAGTTCAAAAAGCAGACGGTGGCCGATGACGGTCGCAAAGTCTTATGGACCGACGCACGCAGCGACCTGATGGCGATCAGAGCGCGACGCGAATAAAGTCCGCGCTGATTCACCACAGATTTCACAACATTGGATGGACATGTCAGTCAACGAATCGTTCATGGAAGAATTGCGAATTCTGCGCGAGCTGAAAGAGTCGCCGGAGCTGTTTCATGCGCTTGCAAACCCAGTTCCGCGCGAAACGGAGTTTCATCTGCAACAGCGTTTGCGCGCGAAATTCACCGACGCGGCGGTTCGCACCGCACTGACACTACGCGACCTGCGACGTAAAGCGGCGGTGAAATTCACACGAGCTAGCCAGATGTGGCTCACACCAACCGGCCTTGAACAGGCCACGACCGAGGCGGTCGCGCGACACAAAGCCAAGCGTTTCGAGGGGCTTGTCTGGGACTTTTGTTGTGGCATCGGTGGTGACACGCTGGCGCTGGCCGAACGAGGCGAAGTACGTAGCGTCGATCTTGATCCGACGATGTGTCTGCGAACTTATTGGAACGCAGAAATCTACGGTGTCATCGACAACATTCGCACGCTGATTCAAGACGTCACCACAGTCACCGACCGCGACGGATGGTTGCACATTGATCCGGATCGTCGTCCGGGTGGTCAGCAGCGAACGCTCCGCATTGAAGACTTTTCGCCGGGGCTCGACGTGCTCAAAACGTTGATCACCGAGTTTCGTGGCGGCGCGATCAAACTCAGTCCGGCCAGTAATTTTGTCGGCAAGTTTCCGGGAGCGGAGGTTGAACTGATCAGCCTCAACGGCGAATGTAAAGAGGCGACGGTCTGGTTCGGCGAACTTGCTGGAAGTGAGTCGTACCGGGCGACCGTGCTACCGTCCGGCGAGTCGATCTCGGCTGATCCGCTTTCCGCACGAGCGGACATCACGACCACGCAAGCATTTGTTTTCGATCCCGATCCCGCGCTGGTTCGCTCCGGCTTACTGGATGTGATGGCTGAGCGGCTACAACTGACGCGACTGGATGACGCGGAAGAATATCTCACCGGGCCGAGCGCCGTTGTGTCGCCGTTCATGCAGACTTTTCGAGTGCTCAACGTGCTGCCGAATAACGACCGCGAAGTCCGCGCCGCTTGCCGCCGCTTTGAGTTCGGCTCGGTCGAGATCAAATGCCGACATCTCCCCATCGAGATTGACCGCGTTCGCCGCAGACTGCCGTTGGAAGGTTCGCGGCCCGGTGTGCTGATCTATGCTCGCGTGCTGGGCAAGGCCACGGTCATTGCTTGTGAACGCTTGGTTGGATAACTCGATTGGTTCGTCGAGAGCAGCTAGCCGGGGGTTATTTATAAGGCGGGGAGATTTCTCAGCAGGCTGTTTCACACTAGCCCGACGCGCAAGCGAGGGAAGTTCGACGCCATCCCTCGCTTGCGCGTCGGGCTAGTTCGACTGTCTTAGATCTGCCGTTTGTTGATGTTCAGTGGAGCCAAGCGGTTATGTGGACTAGCCCACGTTTTGCGTGCGCGCAACGTAGCGCGTCTTGTGACGCGTAAGGAGCGAAGTTCATGTCAAAACGTCGAGTGTTTACGAGGGAATTCAAGGTCGAGGCGGTGTCGTTGGTTTCTCGGCAAGGTCTGAGTTTCGCGGAAGCAGCGCGTCGCTTGGAGATCGGTCAGAATCTGCTGCGGAAGTGGCAGGAGC
>JANNDA010001330.1:0-12907 GCA_031387195.1 Planctomyces sp.
CTAGGCTCTGTCCCGTAAATCCGTAGGACGGGCACTCCTGCCCGTCGAATCACCGTAAAATGACGGGCAAGAGTGCCCGTCCTACGAGGTCTCTACCATTTGCGGGACAGAGCCTAGTATGTGTGACAGCCATTCAACGGCTACGACGCGCGGTTCTTCCACAGATTCAGCGTGATGTGAGCCTGCCCTTGATGATGAGCTTCGTGCCAACTGAGCACATGCAAGGCTTTCGCGATCGTCCATCCGCGCTCTTTGAACGCTTCGGGAATGCGCGACAAATCCGCTTCCGTCAAACGACCGAGTCCTTCGAGCAAGTGTTGCCGAGTCGCGTTGAGCACTTCGCCGACTTGATTCAACGTCGGAATGTTTTCATCCGGAGTGCTGCCCCCTTTGAAACGTGGAATCAGATCGCCGAACGCAGCGGGCGTTCCGAAAATCCGCTCGGTCGCAAAGAGCTCCTCGGTGACGCCGATGTGCAGCAGTTGCCAAGCGATGTGGGCTCGTCCCGGCCCAGGACGCCAGCCAAGCACTGCTTGCGGGTCCGGCTGTTTGGCAATCTCATCCAACGTGGCCAATGTGCGCGAACGGCTGAACTCCCAAATGTCTTTGACGTAAACAAGCAGACTCATGATCGACTCCTGAAAGTAAGACGCGGCGACGCCGCAGTTACGTAGCCGTCCAACAAGAAACTCGTTTCAGGAGTTACGGGGTTCCTGAAGCGACGGCATTCTGCGAAGGGCTCTCGATGAATTCAACTTGCGGGGTGTTTCAGTGCGTTTCGCCACCTCCTTGACAACGCGCGCGCAGCCGGACTGAAATGTCCGCCCCCTTCGTACCGAGTTCATTGGCGGTGCGGCATTCTGACGGAGCCATCTTGCGCATGTACGACCATCTGACGTTGATCAGCGGACGAGCCCACCGAACGCTGGCTCAAGAGATTGCCGATTATCTCGGCTTGCCGCTGGGGCCATGCGAGATCTGCAACTTTCCCGACGGTGAAATCTTCGTGCAGTTGGAGCACAACATCCGCGGTCGGGATGTGTTCCTAATCGAGCCAACGGGACCACCGGCCAACGAAAATTTGATGGAGTTGCTGATCATGATCGACGCTTGCCTAAGGGCGAGCGCCGAGCGGATCACGGCCGTCATTCCCTATTTTGGATACGCGCGACAGGACCGCAAAGACGCGGGCCGAGTCCCCATCACATCGAAACTGGTCGCCAATCTGCTGACCAAAGCGGGGGCCGATCGTGTACTCACGGTTGATTTGCACGCGGCACAGATTCAGGGCTTCTTCGATTGTCCCGTCGATCACTTGTACGCGGCGAAAACGCTCGATGCGTACTTTGAATCGTTGCATCTGCCGAAAGACAAACTGGTCATTGTCAGTCCCGACGAAGGGAGCATCAAACGCTCGCTCAAACATTTGGAGAACCTCGGCGGGACGCTCGCGATTGTCGATAAACGCCGAGCCAACGCGCTCGAAACGAAACAGGCCAACTTGATCGGCGGGCCGATCGAAGGCAAGATCGCGCTCTTGTTCGACGACATGATCACGACCGCTGGCTCAATCGTGGGCGCGGTCAATGTCGTGAAAGAGCAAGGGGCGGCCGAGATTTATGTCGGAGCCGTGCATCCGGTCCTCTGCGGGCCGGCGATCAGCCGTTTGCGCGAAGCGCCGATCAAAGAGATCGTGGTCACGAACTCGTTGCCGATCTCGGCCGACAAGATGCTGCCCAACTTGAAGGTCGTCTCCATCGCCCCGCTGCTCGGCGAGGCTATCCGTCGTATCCACCGCAACGAGTCGGTCAGCGGCTTGTTTGATTGATGTCAGATACCATTGGGTGGATCAGACAGCGTTGAATGACGCGGGCTTTCTTCGAGGTCAGAGAGCAGTTCTTCGCGGCGCACGGCGACTTCCGCGTCAAACGAGGCGAGGACATCGAGCGCGCGATCACGCGACGTCACCAATCCAATGATCAAGTACTGAGTGATCGCCAGGCTGTAGCAGATCCAACCAGCCGGGCCTTTGTTAAAGACGCTGACAATGGCGAACACCGGCGAAGTGCGGCTGAGATAAATGCAGAACGCGCCCCACAACCATGCCCGCCAGTTTTGACCGACTTCACGAGCAACCGCACGCGCGCCTGTGCTTTTCGGTTTCGGTGGGCCGGAGTGAATCAGTCGAAATAGTTCTTGATCCGGCATCCCTTCGATGCAGCCAATCGCCAGCATCAGCCGCAGGCCAAACAGAACCGCGTCAGCCAAGTCCAGCAGGCGATAGTTGGTGTTCTCCGTCTTAAACAGGAGTCCCTCCATGTTGTGCGTGGCGATCATCAACAACACCGACGCGCGGAACCATTGCGACAGATCCTTTTCCAGTTCTTCGCTGATGACATCGACCCGCATCAGGTATTTCAACACCACACGAAAGAACGGGATCGCGACCAGCTTGATGACCAGCCGCATCACCGGCTTCGTCACCACTCGAATGAGCGGCAGATTGAAGATCCATTGGACCAAGTATCCCACAGCTCATCGTTCCTTCTGCAAGTCCTGCGTGAATGTCGGGCAGAACTATAGCTCGCATGGTTGAATCTGTCGCAAACCTCACTGAGCTTGCCTCGGTGGTTTACAGGCTTTTGCACTACGCGGTGCGAATCCGCCCGTAGTGCAAAAGCCCGATTCCACTGAGGCAAGCTCGGTGGGGCTTGTGCCAATTTCCTCTGGCCGGATTATCGCCGCCCCGCTTGCCATTCCCAACATGGCCATCATGTGTGATGAGTGACTGTGTTAGATGAGTGACTGTGTTATTTCGGCGCAGGCCGCGAGCTTTTCCATCCACTCTTGAACCTGAATGGCATCGGCATACGTCGCACCGACAGGAACAGGTTGCTGACCACGGACTACTCGGCAGAAGTGTCGCAGTTCTTCGGCCATCATGCCGGTTGAGCCCATAGCCCCGGCACGGATTTCTAAGGCCAGTGGCCAAGACGCTTGAGTATCCCAGACCTCGATCGGACGCGGATTCGGACTGATCCGCGCGCACCAGCCGTCTCCAAAAACTTCGGTGCGATCGAAGCCACGTGGCGGCATCCCGCTGGGTGTCAGATACGAAGCGGCGAGCGATGCGACGGTCCCATTGGGCCACTTCAATTGGGCGAGGGCCAAGTCGATGTCACCACTCTTTGTGCGATGGTACTGAGCATTGAAGGACTCAGGCTCGGCGCGATCGACGAGAACTTGAGTCGCATAAAGGTCATGAACCATCGTGGCGTGCAACGGATTCTCGCCGGGAAACTGAGCCACAATCGTCGCTGGCCGATGTCGCACGCAATCTATGAACGAGATCGGTCCCCGCCGCCGCACTTCGTCTCGTAACTGCTGGAATTCGCTGTTGAACAGCACGATGTGCCCCAGCATCAAATTGTTCGACTCCGGTTCCACCAGCGAGGCCAAACTGCGAGCCTCCTCCAAGCTGTCCGAGACCGGCTTTTCCAGCAGCACTTTCTTGCCGGCTGCCAACAGTTTCTTTGTCACAGCCACGTGCTCAGCGGTCGTGCAGGCCACGATCCAGGCTTCGGCTCCCGAGGCTTCGATCGCTTGATCGAGGTCCGTCCAGCCGGGGACGCCGGGAAGTTCCGGGGCGATCGCTCGCAAACTTTCTTCACGGCGAGCGACGAGGCCGACCAACTCCGCCTCGGCCAACCCCGCGACCGTCAGCGAGTGCAATCGACCAAATCGGCCAAGTCCGACGACACCGATCTTCACAGGATCAAACTGTTGCTGCATGACTCAACCTACCCTGACCGCGAGCCTCGTGACTGTGCCGTTCGAGTCGCAACTCGAGGGTGAACGCCACAAGGCTCGCGGTCGGCCCGGCCCGACGGTCCCAAGGAAATTAGGCGTCGGGCCGATCCAAGGTCGGTGTTACGCGACCGCAACCGCCGTTTCGGCCAGTGCGATCGGTTCTGGCAAATGCACCTTGTGGTAGCGATTGCCGCGCGTGTCATAGAAGTAGATGTCGTTGTGCTCGCTGGCCCAGACGGCTCCCAAACGAACTTGTCTTGGTCCTTGAACGGAGAACTGAAATCCGCAGAGTTTGCCCTGCTTGACCAGCGGAGCTTGTCGCAACTTTGATTGTTCGAGCAGCAGGTTTTCTTTCAGACAAAGTGTGGCCTGAATGAAAGACCGCAGCTCGTCGATCGTGCGAATGCCGGGGACAATATCACTCATAGTGTCTGTGTTCGGAGTTGGCCGATCCGTCGGTAATTCGTGAAGCATCAGAAGCTGATTTGATTGCTGGCAGGCGGTCATCCTCAGACGTCTGCTGGCGAAATGAACTATCGACCGCCACGTGTTGAACCTGCGTTTTGAGAATGGCTCGTCATCGAATCGTCATGGCAGGCGTTGACCGCACGATGGGTCCGAGCGGCGGAACCGCTCCCGCCGGAATTTTTCCAACGGCGATGAATCCGTGCCGCGAGCAAACTCGCTACCATGCCGCCCCTTTAGGTGGAACTCAGAGACTGCGACTACTTTGCTTATCGAAGGAGATATCTCGTGCCCGTCATTGCTCATCAAACATTGACAAACTTTGCCGTCCAATTGCTCTCTGCCGGAGGTGCTGATGCGGAAGAGGCGGCGATCGTCGCGGATAGCCTGGTTCAGGCAAACCTGCGCGGTCATGACTCGCACGGCGTCATGCGAATTCCGTTTTATTTGCAGAATGTCAAAAGTGGCCGGCTCCATGCAGGTGCTCGGCTGACGATCGTTCGCGAAGCGGGCAGCGTCTTGGTGACCGACGGATCATGGGGTTTCGGCCAAGTGTTGGCTCGCGACCTCACGAATCGCCTGATCGAGAAAGCGGCCACAACCGGCATCGCCTGTGGCTCACTGCGGCAGTCGGCGCACATCGGCCGCTTGGGTGAATACGCGGAGATGGCCGCTGCCAAAGAAATGGCTGCGATCATCATGGCCAACACGCACGGAGCCGCACCGCGAGTCGCTCCGGTCGGTGGCAAACGGCCGCGGTTGGGAACGAATCCGCTCTGCATCGGGATGCCGCGACAGAACGGTGGACCATTCGTGCTCGACTTTGGCACGAGCGCGACGGCCGAAGGAAAAGTCCGCGTCAAACACATCGCCGGGCAACAGATCCCGCTGGGTTGGGTGCTCGATCCTGACGGCCAGCCGACAACGAATCCCGGCGTACTTTACGGCGATCCTCCGGGCACGATTCTGCCGATGGGGGGCGACCAGGCTTACAAAGGTTTCGGCTTGGCCTTCATGATCGAAACGCTCTGCGGCGGACTTTCCGGCGGTCCATGCGCCGCACCGAATCCGCCCGCTCCGCTGGGCAACGAGGCGATCTTCATCGTTATCGATCCCAAGCTGTTCTCCGGAGTGGACCACCTCCTTCGAGAAATCACCGGTCTGGAAGACTACGTTCGCGGAGTGCCCCTGATCGACGGAGTCAAAGAGGTCACGCTTCCCGGTGATCCAGAACGACGAGTCCTTGCCGATCGCTCGGCCAACGGCATCCCGCTCGATGACGGAAACTGGCAAGCTCTGCTGAAAGCGGCTGGCGAATTGGGAGTCACGGCTCCGTCTTTGTAAGGCTCAAGAGCGCCGACACTAGCCCGACGCGCAAGCGAGGGAGACGTCAACTTCCCTCGCTTGGGCGTCGGGCTAGTGTGAAGCAGTCTGCGTCAGAATCTGCTCGGCTCATGAATAATGCGGGCCAGCGCGTCAGTTGAGTGGTGCAGATTTGCGTTGCTTGTATTAATCCGTCATTGTCCGCTCCCCATCGAGATCAGCGATTGCTGACTCCGTTTTTACCGAGAGGAGCAATTCGTGATGCGTCATTTGTTATCAGTTGTGGCTGCTGCTGCGTTCGGGTTTGTGGCACTCAACGCGTCCGCTGCGGAGTTCCCTCAGTTCGAAACCAAGACGCTTGATCCGGATATCGGCAAAGTTTGTTACGCCGTGACGCTGGCTGATGTGGACGGCGATGGCCGACAAGACGTTGTCGCCGTCTCTGAGAACCGTGTGCTGTGGTACCAAGCACCAGACTGGAAGAAGCGAGTCATCATCGACGATCAAACAGAGCGGGATAACGTCTGCATCGCGCCGCTCGACATTGATGGCGATGGCAAAATCGACTTCGCCGTAGGAGCCGGTTGGTCGGGCAAGAACACCGGCCAGATTGTGTGGCTGTCGCGTGGTGCGTCGCTGGACGAGAAGTGGCACGTGCATCTGATCGGTCACGAATCAACCACCCATCGCATGCGCTGGGGAAAAGTTGCCGGTGGTCAGCGACCGCAATTGGTCGTCTCGCCGTTGAACAAAACCCAGGGAGACGGAGTGCGGCTGCTGGCCTTCAGCATTCCGGCAAACCCCAAGACGGACAAGTGGCCTTCCCAGGTCATGAATGCGTCGATGAACCGCATGCACAATCACTGGCATCTTGACTGGAACGGTGACGGCATCGACGACACCGTGACTTCGAGCCAAGAGGGAGTGCATCTCATCTCTCCCGGTTCGATTCGAGACGGCGCGGCCAACTGGATCACCACCAAACTTGGTAACGGCGCGATCGGTGACAAGCCGGAGACCAAAGGTGCGGGCGAAATCAAAGTCGGCAAATTGAAAAACGGCCAGCGATTTATCACTACGGTGGAGCCGATGCACGGCCAAGCCTGCGCCGTCTACGTCGAACCGCCAGCCGGAGCGAAGACCGCAGACAGCTTGTGGCCTCGGTTCGTCATCGACGCGACACTGAATCGTGGTCACGCCTTGTGGACCTGTGACATCGACGGCGATGGTGGCGATGAAATCGTGCTTGGCTTCAGCGACCCTGGTCCCGGCCCGATCAAAGGCCCCGGCGTCTTCATCTACAAAGCCGACGATGCGACGGCGACCAAATGGACCAAACACACGATCGACGACGGCGGCATGGCGACGGAGGACTTGGTCTGCGGTGATCTCAACGGCGACGGCAAGCTCGACATCGTGGCGGGCGGTCGAGCGTCGCATAACGTGAAGTTGTATCTGCAAAAGTAGTGGAGCGGAGCGGCCGCAAATACGTAGCCGTCACGCTCCGCGTGACGAGCTGAGCGCTTACCAACGCTGCGTGAAGCGTTCGGCTCGTCACGCGGAGCGTGATGGCTACGTAAACTCTCGTCGCAGCTACAACCAAATGTCCGTTAATAATGTAGGCCAAACGATGAGCGACTTCCTTCAACTCACCGGCAAACGAGTCGTTTTGTTTGGCATGGCCAATCGAAAGAGTGTGGCCGCGCATGTTGGACAGGTGCTGACCGAAGCGGGAGCCCAAGTTATTCACGTGGTTCGCAGCGAAGAACGCCGCGAGCAGATTCGTAAACTGGTTGGCGATGTCCCCATTCATGTCTGCGACGTCGAGCATCAGGAGCAAATCGACCGCGTGCGTGACGAGATCTCCACGCAGCATGGTCCGATTCAAGGACTCGTGCATTCGATCGCATTTGCCGATTACTCCGCAGGCTGGCTGCCGTTTCACGAGACGCCACGTCGAGCGTTTCTGCAAGCGGTCGATGTGTCCTGCTTCTCGTTCATTGCGATCGCGAACGCTTTCCGCGACTTGCTGGACCGCGAGCAGGGGAGCGTGGTAACGGTGTCGATCTCGACGACGCGCATGGCTGCCGAGAATTACGGTTACATGGCTCCCGTCAAAGCGGCACTCGATTCGTCAGTCTGCTTTCTGGCGAAATCGTTCTCGAAGTTTTCGGCGATTCGATTCAACTCCGTCTGTCCGGGTCTTCTCAAGACCTCGGCGTCCGCAGGGATTCCCGGTTACGTTGACAGTTACCTGCACGCCGAGAAGGCGACGCTTCGTAAGCGAGCGGTGCAGACGGCAGAGGTCGCGAACGCGGTCTCGTTTCTGCTGAGCCCTCGATCATCGGGCATCAACGCGCAAGGCTTGGTGATCGACGCGGGGATGTCGATCAATTACTTCGATGATGAACTCGTGCGGCCGACGTAGTCGGGCGAGAAATGGAACGAAGGATGAGAATTGGTCATTGGTTATCGGTCATTGATCATTGGTCATTTTCTTCCGGATGATCAATAACCAACGACCGATAACCAATGATCAATGTGCCCCTCCCGAATCATCATGACTCCCGGTCCCAAAACCGGCCTCACGATGAAAATGGTGTCTCACGTCTAAACTCACTCCTGTCCTTCGCGCGAATGCGGGCCTATACTTTCAGCCGTTCAATAACTACTTCATGACGCACATCGTTCAACATCATGCCTGACTCTTTGCGAGGCCGCTTTCTGATCTCCGCCAAGCATTTGCGCGACCCGAATTTCTTTAAGACGGTCGTGTTTTTGCTAGAGCACAATCAGCACGGGGCGATGGGTTTGGTGGTCAATCGACCGTCGTCAGTGACGGTCTCGCAGGTTCTGTCCGAGCACTTTGAACTTCCCGAAACCGGCGAGGTCGTGTTCATGGGGGGACCGGTTGAACCGGGTAATCTCTTCATTTTGCACAACGCAGAAGAACTCGATTACTCCGAAGAGCCGCCGCTTGACGGCGTGTTTGTGGGTTGTACGAAAGAGGTCTTTCAGTCCGTCGTGGAAGCGGTGGCCGAGGGAGACGAGGCCGCTCGCTTTCGCGTCTTCTCTGGCTGCGCGGGTTGGTCGTCCAAGCAATTGGAGGGAGAAATCAATCGCGGTGATTGGTTCATTCACGATGCTCGGCCAGAGTATGTGTTTCAGAAAGACCCGTATGAATTGTGGGACGCGCTGACTCGCAATTACCAGATGGCTCATCGCATCCTCCCGCAACGCACCGAGCATCCGGAATGGAATTGATCACTCTCACTGATCCGAGAACAGGCTCGACGGCGCGGATTGCTCCGCAGTTGGGATTCAATTGCTTTGAGTTCATCGCGCGAGTTCACGATTGGTCGATCAGCGTGTTGGACGCCGCTCTGGAGTTCGAGAGCGGTACGCAGCGGCCGAGCGGGCACGGGATTCCGCTGCTGTTTCCGTTTCCGAATCGTATTCGTGCCGGTCGGTTTCATTGGGAAGGTCAGGATTACGTGATCCCCGCCGAGACAGGTCGGCACGACAACAACGGGAACGCAATTCACGGCTTCTGTCTCGACAGAGCGTGGCGTGTGATCGAACAAGGCGATCGGTTTGTGGTCGGGCAGTTTCAGTTGTCGGTGGATGCTCCGGAACGGCGGTCGCTCTGGCCGGCCGATTTCGTGATTGATGTGCGTTACGAATTGCGAGGCAGCACGCTGCGATCGGATATTCAAATTCATAATCCGGACTCCGTGCCGCTGCCGTGGGGCTTCGGAACGCATCCGTACTTTCGGCTGCCGCTCGATCCACAGAGCAAGCCGGGGCGATGCCTGATTCAAATCCCCGCCGACAGCGAATGGGTCTTGAAAGATTGCCTACCGACGGGCGCTCGTCGTCCTGTCGCGCGTGACAAAGATCTGCGCGAGGGAGAATACTTTGACGTGCTCAAGCTGGACGACGTGCTGACGGACATTGAATCAACGCAAGGTGTGATTGAAACCGGGATCATCGACGAATCGGCTGGGCTGGAAGTCACTCAACGCTTCGATCCATCGTTTCGCGAGATCGTCGCCTTCACTCCTCCGCAGCGTGCGTGTGTCTGTATTGAACCTTACACGTGCGTGACTGACGCGATCAATTTGCAGGCGCAGGGGATTGATGCCGGATTGCGAGTTCTGCCGCCGGGCGCGAGTGCTCACTTGTGGTTTGAGATTTCCGCCGGCACGCTGTTGTGCTGAAAGTGAAATACGTAGCCGTCACGCTCCGCGTGTCGAGCCGGATGCTTCCCCAAGTAATGTGTCTCGTGAACCGATCGGCTCATCACGCGGAGCGTGATGGCGACGTAGAGGAGCCCGTCTCATGCCGAGAGATGCTGTCATGAATCGCGCTACGCTCAACAGACGATTGCGAGTTCTCTGCTTCGCGATTTGTGTGTTCGTAACCGGCGGGCGGCTGTGGGCGCAGACCAACGAGTCACCTGGTCCGAATCAAGAACTCCAGCAACGGTTGCTCGATCGGCTGGAGCAGTTCGATCGCGATGCGAAGCGATTACTGAAATTGATGCCGCAGCCGATCCCGCAAGATCCGGCGGATCGCAAGCTGGTCGTCACGCTGGAGACGCCGGGGCTGACGGCCTTTCATTTGCAATCAACAACGGGGCAGATTGCCGAACATCGTGTGTTTGTGGCGAAGCTCATGGTCACGAACCTCACGCTGGAAACCAAGACGATTGAGCCCTCGCAGATCACGCTCAATGCGGATGGAAATCAGCTCAAGAACGGGGAGTTGGAGAAGTCGATTCAGAGTCGTGGCGTGCAGATCGAACAGCAGTTTCAATCGTTCGCTCAGCTCAAGCCGACCACGCTGATCGTGCCACCGAGTTTGACGAAGACGACTTGGGTTGTGTTTGGCGGACTGCCACGCGGACAACAGGTGCCGAAGTTGACGCTGATGATCGACGGCGGTGACAAGCTGACGGAATTCGACATCAATGCGTGGGCTGCGGAGAAGTTGGTGCTCACGTCAACGCGACTCGGACCACGCGGTTGTTTGGCCTTGCTCACGATTTCCGGCGAGTTGAATTCGTTGACGGTCGGGAACTTTCTGGAAGAGTTAGAGCGGCTGGCCACGCAGAAGGTGAGCCGGGTCGTCGTGTGTTGGAGCGCGGGAGCGGCAGCCTTGGAAATCCCCGTCGCCAATTGGTTGCTGCAAGGCGTCCAAGCTTTGGGGCGGAATGAGAATTACTCGCCGTACAACCCCTTTTCACAGTTGCCGAATTCGTTCAGCGAGTTTCGCTTGGCCGAGTTGCCGAGCAAAAATCGGGCTAACAATTCAAATACGGCGGCGACTTCGCGAGGTATCGCAACTCCCTCCGCAACAGCAGCGGCAGCGAGCGTTCATCAGACCACGCCCGAAGCGGTCATTGCAGCGTTACGCACGATGTATGAAGTGCTGCCGCATCATGAACTACTCGTCGAACTACGCACGGGAGACACGCTGCCTCGTTGTGCCGCACTGTCCGGTGCCGGAACACGGCTAAAGTCCGAAGATCTGCCGTTGCTGTTCGATCTGACTGAAGACGCAGAACCTGAGGTTCAAATCGCGGCCGTGCAGACGCTGCGCTATTTCGGCGAGCCAGCCGCCATCGACAGGTTGCTGCAACTCGCTCGGAAACAGACCGAACCGCTGACTTCACAAGCGGTGGCCAGTCTTGCTGCGTCGCGTTATGCCGACGCTCACGACGCGCTCCTCCGGTTGTTCGATGAGCAGCCGCTCGAGGCCCGGAAGACGATCGTCAAGATCATGGCGCAGAACCCGCGACCGCTGTGGTCCGAGACGATTTACAAGTCCGTGCGTGATCCACAATCGGGGCTGGGCACTGAAGGTCTACAAGCGCTCGTTCGCATCGGGCATCCGAAGTTGCCGGAGTTGCTCAAAGATTCGCTGCGGTCATCTGACGTCGCGTTGCGCGATGCGGCGTTTCAAGAACTCGCCAGTCGCAGCGATCCTGCCAGCGAATCGCTCGCGAGAAAATTCACGCTGCGGCAATTGGAACTCGCGCCCCCCACGCCGTCGATGTTGCTGTTTCTCAATAAGACCAAAGACCAAGCGGCGGTGCCGCTGCTGATGCAACATCTTCAGAACAAGTACGCTGACCACTCGGCCCTGATCAGCACGCTGGCGCTCATTGGCGATCAGCGCGTGGCCGAAACGCTCGCCGAATATTATCCCCGCTTGAAAGCTCCAGATCAGGTCGCGGTGCTGACGGTGCTGGGTCAACTTCGGTCGCCGTTGCTGTTGAAGTTGGCCAGCTCGGCGTTGGACTCGACGGACGCCACCGTCGTGAATGCCGTTTGTCAGTGGCTGCCCAACGATTCAAGTCCCGCAGCGGTCAATCTGTTGATTCAGGCGTTGGACAATTCGACTCAACCGACGACTTGGTTCTACGTAACGAACGCCCTGAGCCAGATGGCGACAGCGGAGGCTGGCCAAGCGCTGCGTCGAGTCCGCACATCGCCCGATTCGCAAAAACAAAACTACGCCCGCAATGCGCTACAAAGTTTGCTCGCACGATCCCCGGCCTATCAGGCGCTGGCGCAAGGCCAGAATTTCGACAAGCAGAACGATCCGAAATCGGCACTCGGTTTTTACGAGATGGCGATCAAACTCGATCCAGAATTGCCGGAGGCTTACATCTCGCGCGCGAATCTGCTGATCAAACAGAACAAATATGCGGAAGCTCAAAAGGATTTCGAGAAGGCTCTGTCGCTGGACGATTTTAGTAGCGAAGCGGTCACGGGCGTCGGCATCACACTGGCGGTCGCCGGTCGGTTCGAGGAAGCCGTCAAGCTGCTGGAAGTGAACCGCGTCAAATTCCCGAATGACAATCTGTTCCTCTACAACGCCGCCTGCGTCTACGGCCGCGCCGCCGAAGCGGTCCAGAAGGATGAAAAACTTCCCGACCGAGACAAGAAGCTTGCCGAGTTCCAAGGCAAAGCGATCGCCGATCTGCGCGATTCCATCAAAGCGGGCTTCGACGAATTCGACTGGATGAAGAAAGATCCCGACCTCAACTCGCTGCACGAGTTGCCGGAGTTCAAAGAGATCACGAAGTAGCCGGCGAAGCTGCAAATACGTCGCCGTCATCGCTGCGTGCGCCGTGAAAGGTGTTGATCTTGAGCGGGGGATAATCCCGCCCGGCAACTTGTTGTTCCAGCCGGTAGCAATTGGAGCAACGGTGGAGGAAACGAAGCCGTTGAAGCCTTCAATGGAAAGGGTCGCTGTGGCGACTCCGCGAGTCAACAGGCCGTAACGTGAGTGAACGCTG
>JANNDA010001343.1:0-3355 GCA_031387195.1 Planctomyces sp.
CCTTGTCGTCTCAAGTTTTTGCCAACCGCGTCCCACGATTCCACTCCCGTATCCGAGGCAATCACCCCGGGAAAATTATCACTGAGCTCCAACGCTCCCCACAATGTATCGGCCACACTCGCAACACAGCCTTGGTAAATCTCTGAAAACTTACAAATCATGTGTGCGGGCGAGACAATATGCCAGACGGCGGCGGCGAGTCAATAGTGTATCATGTCTAATTTAGAAAAAAGAATGATACACATAGATCGGCACCTACCACTCACATTCAATCTGGTGGAGTCAGTACGGTTCTGCGGCCAGACAAGACAGGCAAAGACTTCGCACGAGGAAGAGTCGCGGTCTGGTTTAACCGCGTCATTGGCTGAGCTATCGTGGTTTCCGCAATGACTGAAAACGTGACACAAGTTCTGGAGCGGTTGATTCAGAAAGACCCGACAGCGGCGGGGCAGTTGTTGTCGTTGGTCTACGACGAGTTGCGAAAACTGGCAGCGGCGAAGTTGGCTCACGAGCAGCCGGGCCAGACGTTGCAGGCGACGGCACTGGTTCACGAAGCCTATCTGCGACTGGTCGGTGGTGCTCAGGCTGGGAAGGCTTGGGACGGACGCGGTCATTTCTTCGCGGCGGCGGCGGAAGCAATGCGCCGCATCTTGGTGGAGACTGCTCGACGAAAGCAGCGAGTGCGGCACGGTGGCGAATGGGAGCGTGTCGATCTGGAAGACGAACTCGACATTGAAGCTCCGGAGTTCCGTGAAGACTTGCTGGCACTCGATGCGGCGTTGGACAAGCTCAAGCAGGTCGATGGTACGGCGGCTGAGCTGGTTCAGTTGCGGTACTTTGCCGGGCTGACGCTATCCGAGGCCGCCGAGATGCTCGACATCTCCACGCGTTCGGCCGATCGCATCTGGGCGTATGCCAAAGCCTGGTTACATCGAGAGATGACGTAGCCGAGCAAAACTAACCCGAAGCGTCAGCGAGGGCGAACGCTCCAAGTCACTTTTACTGTGCAGTCGCCTGAAGCAGCCGCCCTCGCTGACGCTTCGGGTTAGTGTCGTGTAACGGTTCTTTTTCAGAATCTTTGGCGTACTCTCTCCGCCCACGGCGCATCGACTCTTGGATGCTCTGTCTTCGACCTGATTCATAGTCCGGGAGGCCGGTGGCCATGAATGAGCGAATGATCTTCGACGCGGCGTTGGAAATTGCGGACCCGCTGGCTCGGCGAGCTTTTGTCGAGAAGGCGTGTGCCGGTGATCCGGGGATGCTGGTGGCGGTTGAATCGCTGCTGAAGTCGCATGACTCGGTGGGATCGTTCTTGGACATTCCCGCAGCGCAACAAATGCCAAACGCGATTCCGATCAATCCGGAGGACTCGGCCGCTGCCGTCGAGAAGACGTGGACCTATCAGCCCGGCGCGATCGACGACGATTCGGACGACGCCGACGAATCGCAGCCTGATCTCAGCTTCCTGCAACCGTCGAGCAAGCCCGGTTCGATCGGCATGCTGGCTCATTACGAAGTGTTGAACGTGCTGGGTCAGGGAGCGTTCGGGATCGTCTTCAAGGCGTTTGACGAGAAGCTGCATTGGCTGGTGGCGATCAAGGTGATGAATCCGCAGTTGGCCTCGACGTCACCGCCGCGGAAGCGATTTTTGCGAGAAGCTCGCGCCGCCGCCGCGATTCGGCATGAGAACGTTGTGCAGGTTTACAGCGTCGAGGAGCAGCCGCTGCCGTATCTGGTGATGGAGTTCATCGACGGTCAGACGTTGAAGCAGAAGCTCGACGGCAACGGTTCGCTGGAAGTCGCCGAGGTGCTGCACTTCGGCCGGCAGATTGCCAGTGGTCTGGCGGCTGCACAGGGGATATCGCTGATTCATCGCGACATCAAGCCGGCCAACATTCTGCTGGAGCAGGGAGCCGAGCAGCGCGTGAAGATCAGCGACTTCGGTCTGGCTCGCGCGGCGGACGATGCCAGCATGACGCGGACGGGAGTCATCTCCGGCACGCCGATGTACATGGCTCCCGAACAAGCAACCGGTCAGACGCTGGATCATCGCGCCGACCTGTTCAGCTTCGGGAGCGTGTTGTACCAGATGGCGTGTGGCCGCCCTCCGTTCCGAGCGGCAAACACCATCGCCGTGCTGCGTCGAGTGGTCGAAGACACGCCCCGTCCGCTGCCTGAGATCCCCGACTGGCTCGTCGCGATCGTGACGAAGCTGCACGCGAAGAAACCGGAAGACCGCTTCCAAACCGCCAAAGAAGTTGCCGACCTATTGGCCCGTTGCCAATCGGAGTTGCAACTCAAAGGCGAAGTGACCTGCGTCGCCGTGCCCCAATCCAACACGACGCGCCAGCGAGTGGCCGCATTCCGCACGACGCGCCTGCGAGTGGTTCATCGCCGAACCGCACCTCCCCGATTGAGCCGCCCGCATCGATCAACGCTCAACCGGACCACTCGCTGGCGCGTCGTGCTAGTGACGGCAAACCGAGCGGCGTGCCGCGCAAACTGACTGCCAAGCCGATCGTGCTCAGTCTGCTGCTGGCAATGCTTGTCCTGACGCCCATCCTCTTTGGTCGTCACTTCAGCTCGACCTTCAACCGCTGGCTCTGGCCGCCGATCCCAGTTCTCGCCGAGACCGAGACCACCGGCGGGTTGAGGTTCGATGGGAAGGACGACTACGTCGAAGCGGGTCCGTTCGACTGGCCTTACCCGCAGTTTACGATGGAGGCGTTCGTGACCTCGGATGAGTCGAGCGACAACGGCACCATCGCGTACCTGACGAGCTGGGGCGACAACGAGAAGCTGGAGTGGATGTCGCTCTACGACGGCAACCCCTCCGCGCCGGGACAACGATTCAGCGGCGCGGCGACTCAAGGCCAGACGCCGTATGCGCAGGCCTATGGCCCGTTCGCCGGCGGAGTCCGTCAACATCGCGTCTTGGTCTTCGACGGCTATCACCTGCACTACTACATCAACGGCATCTGGCAGGGCAAACGCCGAGCATCGGCCCACACCGGCATGGTCTGGCAAATGAAGCGGCTCCGGTTCGGCTGCGACGGCGGCGAGCGACGATTCTTCCAAGGCAAGATCGACCAAGTCCGCATCTCGAAGGTGGCTCGGTACAGCAACAACTTCGCCCCCGTGACGAGTGTTGCCAACGATGAGTCAACGCTCGCCCTCTACAACTTCGACGAGGACGAAGGCAACGTGCTGAACGACGCCTCCGGCCACGGTCACCACGGCAAGATCATCGGCGCGACGTGGTCCGACCGTAGCAGATGTCGTCAGACTTCTGCCGAGCCGGGAGATGACGGCAGAAGTCTGACGACTTCTGCTACCACCGACTGGCACGGTTGGC
>JANNDA010001353.1:0-8234 GCA_031387195.1 Planctomyces sp.
TTCGGCAGACGCGGATGCACCGAGTCTTGCAGGCAGCCGCTTGTCCGGTGCTCCCGGCGCGATGGGTGGCCCGAACCGTTCGCCAGTCGCCGCATTCAGCACACCTCGCCGAGCGGACGGCTTGGCGAATTTGTTCTTCGATCAACACACGCTGAAGAGGGCGGAAATCGGTGACGTGGTGGAAGCGTTGCAAACGCTCGATGACGAGATCGCCGTTGTCCGGCTGACGGTCGTTGATCGCCAAGAAGGGCTCAATCAACTGCAGTTGTTATTTGCCAACAATCTGATCGCACTTGAGCCGACTGCCACTGCGCCAGAAAAATCCAAGGCCGATGCGATCAAGTCCGCTGATCGCAGCAAGCGCGATGAGTCATCCAGCGCAGAACAAATGATGGCGGTCTTTGTGGAGTCCAACTCCCAACATTTAACGGCGGCGCTTCAAGAACTTAGCCAAACGAAACTCGTCCAAAGTTTGGAAGTGGAATCACCGATCTCGCTGTCCGAGTTAGACGTGTCGGGAGACAAGTCATTCGCGAAGTCAGTGAAACCGCAGACTCGTGCGACCAAACCCATCACAGAAAACTTCAATCAGCGCACTCTTGCCGAGACGCTCAATCAAGCCCGGCGGTCTTCAATCCTTCGCGATGAAGCTGGTTCACAAACGCAAAATCGGAAGAGTGGCGATCAAGCGGCTAACCTCGCGAAAAAGAGTGTGTCGCAAACAGACGCGAAGGACATACCGCAGTCAGCCTCGCGGCAGTTGACGCTGCAAGTACCTGCCGATGCCTTGCCACAACAGGCATCGCAGAATTTGCAGTCGCGAACCGCCCGCTCCAACTTTGGACAGCGATCACAGAATCAGGGCAAGCAAAACGTTGAAGCACAGAACGCGCAACGTCCGATGCAAGTCTTGTTTGTGGTCGTCAATCAGGCCGGAAATGCCGTGACGCCAACTGAACCGCCAGCAGGTAAGAAACCGGCCGCTCCGGCAAAGGCCAAAGCCAAAGAAGCCAAGACGCCAGAAGAAGGCGGTGCGGCGTAATCTCATGACAAACCGCACTTCTTTCGGTCTGTCCAACTCGTCAGCGAAAAGACTCCCTCATGCCTCGCTCCGCCAATATTCATCGGCAAACCGCCGAAACCACCATCGACCTGTCACTCAATTTGGACGGGACTGGTCAGGCTCAGATCAACACGGGAGTCGGCTTCTTCGATCACATGCTGACGCTGCTCGCGAAACATTCGTTGATCGATCTTACCGTTGAAGCCAAGGGTGATTTACACGTCGATCATCACCACACGGTGGAAGACACCGGCATCTGTTTCGGCAAAGCGTTCGCCGAGGCGCTGGGTGACAAAAAAGGGCTCACGCGGTACGGCAGCATTGCTCTGCCGATGGAAGAGACGTTGGTCACATCGGCCGTCGATCTGAGCGGTCGCATGGCGTTTGTGTTTCGAGTCGATTTCCCTACGGAAAAAATCGGCGAGTTTGATTCGCAATTGGTCTCTGTGTTTTGGGAGGCAGTCGCGGCCAATGCGCTGATGAATCTGCACCTCGTACTGCATCACGGTCACAACAGTCACCACATCTCGGAAGCCTGTTTCAAAGGAACCGCGCGCGCGTTGCGACAAGCAGTCGCGATTGATCCGCGACAAGCGGGAGTCCCTTCCTCGAAGGGAACTTTGTGACGAATTGAAGAGAGTTCGCGCGAGCCAAATTTGATGTGAGACGATGACCACCCGATGACTTTCAAGTCATCGGGTTGTTCTATTTTCAGAGGTCATTCTCAGTCGTGGAAAAACGCGCGCGAGTGCGTTGCAAATTCAAAGTTGCTGGGTACTCTACCGCCCCGCTTCGGCCAGGGTGATGAGTCTCACGACGAGTCATCCGGCATGTGTGACGTGGAGACGTGGCACTTGTGGTTGATTGCGAACAACTGCCGAGTTATGCCAACACGGATGGCAACTCAGGTTGTTTCGACTGTTGGAACGTGACTCGTTCACGGCTGACAGCCAAGGATCGCAGGCTCTTCACGGCGGGGAGAGCTCGGCGAGTTGTTTGCACCCTGCGATGAGCAGTGGGCGGAATTTTCGGCGCGTTTGCACGGACGTGAATGCCGCTGCAAATGAGAAGACAAGCACAGCCCGGTGGCATGAAGTCACCGGGCTGTTGCATTTGACATCACACTTCTTTGCGTTTCAGCACACTCGCGTTGTCGGCCATGAAGGTCTTGATCGTGTCGGCGAATTCGAGCAATCGCCCCCACTGTTCCACATACAGCGTGACCGGCATTCGTTGCAGGCCATAAATGCTGATGGCCCCTTTCTCGCTGACCTTGCAATACAACTGGCCTCGCTTCGGCGGTTCGGTCAGCAGCAACTTGCCCGCCTCTTCAGGGCTGAGTTCTCCGGAAGCGACCTTTTTGAGGATTTCTTCTTTGGTCATGAGCGGCACTCCTGGCAGGGTTTGTGTGAATTCCCAAATGACTATGACGTGTCGCCGCCAAGTAGGTTGGGACTGACCTTATGAAAACTTTGAGCAGCACGGATGAAACTCCTGACGCAACAGCTTTGATTCAATCACCTCTCCCCGTCCTGCCCAACTTTCGAGGTTTTCATCAGGTCATTCCTAACCTACGTCCACGGGCGGGGCGGATTCTAGCGGTCATGCGGTTTGACCGAGAAGCCGTAGTCCGACGAAAGCAGACTTGCGCTGGAGTCTCGACCGATGACGAAGATACCATGCCTGCCTTGAGTTCCAGGCTGGCCATTGTCGGTCGCAGCATTCGGAGACGGACATGTTCACGATTCTCGATGATGGCGTTTCGCTGTGCGATCGCGTTACTCGGCGCGAGTGGATTCGTGCAGGAAGTCTCGGTGCGGGAGGCTTGTCGCTCGCACAACTGCTTGCGGCACGCAATGCGGCGAGTGCTGCAACTGGCAAGCCGAATTCGGCACTCTCGAAAGGACCAGCGGCAGTGTTTGGGAAAGCCAAGTCAGTGATTCTGTTCTGGCTGACCGGCGGAGCGCCGCAACATGAGACCTGGGACACGAAGCCCGATGCGCCACCGGAGATTCGAGGTTCGTTCGGCCCGATCGCATCTAAGACGCCGGGGCTGTTTGTTGGCGAGCTGATGCCGAAGACCTCGCAGCTCACGGACAAGATCGCGGTCTTGCGAGCAGTCGTCACCGGCGACAACGCACATTCATCGAGCGGATATCAAATGCTGACCGGCGTGCCACACATCCCGGTCAATGCAGAGAGCGTGACGGCGAAAGCTCCGAACTTGTGGCCGTGCGCGGACTCGATCGTGCGGACGTTGCGTCCTTCACGGAATGGCTTGCCGCCATCAGTCGTGTTGCCGGAACACATTTGGAATGACGGCAATTTTCCGTGGCCCGGTCAGGACGGTGGATTCCTGGGCCGCAAGTACGATCCGTGGTTGATTCACTGCGATCCGAGTGCGCCGACATTTCGCATTCCTGACCTGTCGTTTCCGGAAGAAATCAGCAGCCTCCGGTTCGACGCGCGCCGCAGCTTGCTGGAGCAAATCAATCAGCACTTGGACGGCACTCTGCAAGGAGGCGGCGTGCAGCGATTCAGTGATGACACGCAGCAAGCGATCGGGCTGTTGAGCGGAGCGGCTGGTCGCCGTGCGTTTGATCTGTCGCAAGAACCGGATTCGGTGCGTGACCGTTATGGCCGGTCGCGGTATGCACAAAGTGTGTTGATGGCTCGGCGCATGGTTGAGGCGGGAGTTTCGATCGTGCGGATCAACTGGACGCGGATCAAAGATCAGCCGAACCAGGGGGGCTGGGATACTCATGCGACTCACGCCAAGGCGTTGCAGTCGTTTCTGATGCCGATCATGGATCAGTGTTATTCGGCGTTGCTCGAAGATTTGTCGCAGCGCGGATTGCTCGACGAGACGCTCGTGGTGTGGCTTGGTGAATTCGGGCACACGCCAAAGATCAACGGCAATGCCGGTCGCGACCACTGGGGAAATTGCTTTTCGATCGCCCTGGCCGGGGGCGGCATTCGCGGCGGGACGGTTTTTGGTGCGTCGGACAAAGACGCGGCATTCCCCGTGGAAGGTCGAGTCACTCCCGCTGATATGCTCGCCACGATTTATCACTGCCTGGGTTATGCGCCCGAGACCGAGATTCACGACACGGAAGGCCGCCCCTTCCCGATCAGTCGCGGAAACGTCATCGAGGCGATTCTGTAACCCGGCGACCCAGCAAAAAGTAACCCGAAGCGTGAGCGAGGGCGGGTGGTTCACAAAACGCAGAATTAAGAGTCATCTGGAGCGCCCGCCCACACTCACGCTTCGGGTTACTTTTGTTAGCACCGTCTGAAATACCCTCGCAGAAGTCCAATTGGCAGCGATCCGAGTTGCGCAGTACAAACCGCCCCGACTTGAGCGGCAGAAATTCAGGAGGAACCGTGCCGCTCTCGATGCCAACGGGCTCACGACGCGCGACCTGCCGTCTCGAGCATTTCTTCTCGAAGGAGCGTCCACGTGTTTGCGGTCGATCGAATCTTTCACATGGTCAAGGGAGGCGGTCGTCCGATTGCCTCGCGATTGTCACGTTGGCAGGCAATGGCGAAGTCGATTTATCGCCGCGTTGACGAACTGGGCAAGTTGAATGACCGCGAACTCATGGAAGCCGGCTTGGAGATTCGCTGGCGTGCGAAAGCCGGTGTGCCGCTCGGAAAGCTGATGCCTGAGGCGTATGCGTTGGTGACGGAAGCGTCCACTCGCACGACCGGCATGAAGCACTATCCGGTGCAGATTATGGCTGGCATCGGTTTGTATGAAGGAGGCATCGCCGAGATGCAGACCGGCGAAGGCAAAACGCTGACCGCCGCGTTGCCGACGTTTTTGAAGGCACTTCCCGGCAAGGGCTATCACGTCATTACCGTCAACGATTATCTCGCCCAGCGCGATGCTGAATTGATGAGTCCGATCTATGCAGCGCTCGCCATGTCGGTCGGCTGCGTGACTTCTCCCGATGAGACGGATGCGCGACGTCAGGCTTACGCTCAGGACATCACCTACGGCACGGCAAAGGAATTCGGTTTCGATTACCTGCGTGACCGGCTGCGGCTGGGTGTCGGTGCTCAAGACAAACGCAAGCCGAGCGTTTTCACAACGCGCGGTCCGGCTGCTGGCGATGGCGGCGAACAGCCTGTCCAACGCGGACATTACGGCGTGCTCATCGACGAGGCGGACAGCATCCTGATCGACGAGGCTCGAACGCCGTTGATCATCGGGCTGACGCTGCCCAATGACGCCGCGACTGTCAGCCTGATGCGCTGGTGTCAGCGAGCGATCTCACATCTCGAAGCGAACAACGATTTCGTCTACGAGCCGCAACGCCGTTCGGCCTATTTGACTGATGTCGGCTGTCGCAAAGTGTTGCTGCTTGCGAAGCCTGCCTTGATCGATGCAGTAGACACCGAGCGCATCTATAAGCACGTCGAACAATCGCTGACGGCGCGGTTCGCGTTCATTCGCGACAAGGATTACGTCATCGTCAACAACGAAGTGAAGATCGTTGACGAAGGGACCGGCCGCGTGATGGACGGTCGCAAATGGCAAGACGGTTTGCATCAGGCGATCGAAGCAAAAGAACTCGTGCCGATCACCGCCGCCTCAGGCGAGGCGGCTCGCATCACCGTGCAGAGCTACTTCCGCCTTTACACCTACATCAGCGGGATGACCGGCACCGGCGTGCAATCGGCGAGCGAGATCAAACGAACCTACGGCCTCATCGTCACACCGATCCCCACGAACAAACCGTGTATCCGAGTTGGCCATCCAACTCGCGTGTTCGCTACGCAGGACGCCAAACGAGACGCGATCATCAAGAGTGTCAAAGAGATCATAGGCGTCGGCCGTTCAATTCTCGTCGGTACTCCGTCTGTCGAAGCGTCGGAGGCGTTGGGCAAACTCTTCGACCAAGAAGGGATTCACCACGAGACGTTGAATGCTCACTTCCACGAGAAAGAAGCGGAGATCATTTCTCGCGCGGGCGTCCCCGGCAAAGTCACCGTCGCGACGAACATGGCTGGTCGCGGCACCGACATCAAACTCGACGAGAAGCTGATCGAGAACGGCGGGCTGCATGTCATCGCCACCGAAATGCACAGCTCGGCACGCATCGACCGTCAGTTGATCGGTCGAGCCGCTCGCCAAGGTGATCCCGGTAGCTATCAATTCTTCCTATCGCTGGAAGACGAACTGCTCCGCTGCCTCGAACCCGAAGAGCAAGACCGCTATCGCCGACAAGCTCGCCCGGATGCGAACGGCGAACTCGGCTCGACCTGGATCAGCTTCTTCAAACGCACTCAAAAGTTTCTGGAGAAGACGCACTATCGCCAGCGTAAAGACTTGCTCAAAGGGGAGCGTCATCGCATGGATCAATACCGCCACATGGGGCTTGATCCGTGTTTGGAGTTGACGGAGTAGCGGCGGTTGAAGAGGAGCCGCATTGATCATTGGTTATCGGTCGTTGGTCATTTGTCATTGCGGATGATCGATGACCGATTTCCGACTTTCCCTCACAAGAACTCCGCCAGCCCACGTTGTTCCAGTTCTGCAATCAACTGCCTCATCGCTGCCTCATCGTGCTTGTCTGCCACAAGCGTTGCCGTTGGCGTGTGTACGATGATCAGATCGCGGACTCCGAATGTTGCGATCAAGTGCTCGCTCGAAGACGCAACGACACAATCGTTCGTATTGACGCCGCAAAACAGTCCATCGACGGTGTTGCCTCCGGTGTCCTGTGGCAGCAACCGCGATAAGGCCGGCCAACTGCCGACGTCGTCCCACTCAAAAGTCGCTGGAACGACGCACACATCGGCGGCTTTCTCCAGAACGGCATAGTCGATCGAGATCGACGGCATATTAGGGAATTCAGCATTCAAAGCGTCCGACCATTGGGACGTTCCGATCGCCGGTCTCAGCGCATGCAATCGTGCGGCAACCTCCGGAGCGTGTTGCTCGATCGCTTGCAGAATCGTTGCTGCTCGCCACACAAAGATGCCGCAGTTCCAGGAGTAATCTCCCGACGCCAGATAAACGGCAGCCGTTTCCGCGTCCGGCTTCTCACGGAACTCGGCCACTCGAAATGCAGAGCCGTGGTCTGACGCGAGCGATTCACCACGGTGGATGTATCCGAAGCCTGTCGCCGGATAAGTCGGCGGAACTCCGAACAACACGAGCCGATTCGGTGATTGCTCGATGAGGGTAATCGCGCGTTGCACCGCTGCTTGAAACTCAGACGCTGGCCGAATGACGTGATCAGACGGCATGACCAACATCACACCCTCCGGATCAGCCGCGTAGACTAATAATGCGGCGAGTCCGATGCACGGAGCCGTGTTTCGTCCGCAGGGTTCGATCAGCACTCGTGACGGCGAGACATCAGTCAGTTGCCGTTTCGTCTCGTCCGCATGATCGCGGCCTGTCACGATCCAAGTTCGCTCGGCAGGAATGAGCGGCCGACATCGTTCGGCCGTTTCTTGCAGCAGCGTCCGTTCGCTGCCGAACTTCAAAAACTGTTTCGGAAGCCGCCGCCGGCTCCTCGGCCAAAACCGAGTGCCGCTGCCTCCAGCCATGATCACTGCGTGCAACATCGAACAGACTTTCCATCAGTAAGTAGGGCAACGGCTCCAAGAATAAAACATGGCGAGCGGGGCAGCGGCAGCCCTCCGGTTTAGTTCCGCTGTCACACGCGAATGCACCGGGGGGGGTGACGCCGCCCCGCTCGCCTAAAAGTTTCACGTATGGTTTAGTGGAGGTATAAAACGAGCAGTCGCTCGCTTGTTACCAGGATGTCTCCGCCCTATCAAGCAGCCAATAAATTCTGGCGGACCAGATCTCGCCGACCTCTTTCCAAGTTTCAGGAGCAGCCTGGCATGACACAAACGCCGAACAAGTCCGCTTCGTCGCTGAACCGTCGTGATTTCCTGCAAGCGGGAACGGCGTTCGGCGCGGGGCTGTTGGCCTCGACGCCGGCGCACATCTTGCGAGCTACCGAGGGAGCCAACGAAAAGAAATTGGTCGTCGGTGTGATGGGACTCAGCCGAGGACTCGGTCACGTCTCGGCGTTACTAAATCTGCCAAACGTCGAGATCGGTTATCTCTGCGAGGTCGATGCGATCCGCCTCGAAACCGGTATCAAGCGCGTGGTCGATAAAGGGGCGAAGGCACCGACCGGCGTCA
>JANNDA010001397.1:0-1560 GCA_031387195.1 Planctomyces sp.
GTTCGTTGACGGCGACTTGCAGCGTCTTGCTCGAACCGTTGCGAAGTATTTTCACCGGCACAGATTCGCCGGGCTTCACGCGGGCGACTTGCAGTTTGAGCTGGCGGCTGTCGCGCACGACCTTGCCGTTGAATTCGAGAACCACGTCGCCGCTTTTGAGGCCTGCCTTGTCTGCGGGGCCTTGTGGAACCACGTCGCCGACGAGCGCGCCTTTCTGATCCTTGAGATTGAAACCCTTCGCCAGCGAGGGCGTCACGTCCTGGATCATCACGCCGAGATAACCGCGTGTCACATGGCCATCAGCCACGAGGCTTTCCATCACGTCGCGGACCAGGCTCGTCGGAATGGCGAACCCGATGCCTTGATTGCCACCGCTGCGGCTGAGGATGGCGGTGTTGATGCCGATCAGGCGGCCGTCCGCGTCAACGAGGGCGCCACCGGAATTACCCGGATTGATCGCGGCGTCGGTCTGGATGAAGTCTTCGTAATCCAAGCCCAGCGTGGCGCGTCCGGTGGCGCTAATCATGCCCATCGTCACCGTCTGGCCGATGCCAAACGGATTGCCGACGGCGAGAACAATGTCACCGACTTCGATCTTGTCGCTGTCAGCCATTTCGATGAAAGGGAGATCCTTGCCGTCAATCTTCAGTACGGCGACATCGGTCTTCGGATCTTTGCCCACGACCTTGCCGTTGAATTCGCGCCCATCGAGCAGCACAACCTTCACTTCGTCCGCCTCATCCACGACATGATTGTTCGTGAGGACATAGCCGTCCTTCGTCACGATGACGCCGGAACCCTGGCCAAGCTGGCGGGGAATGTTCTGCTGGCGACGCGGCTGGCGTTGCTCGAACTCCTCGCCAAAGAAGCGGCGGAAGAATGGATTATCGAAGCCGGGCATCTCCTGCACGGAGGCCTGCTTCGCCCGCGTGGAGGTGGTGACCTTCACGACGCTGGGGGCGACCTTCTTCACGATGGGCGAGAAGCTGGTGCCGAGCCGCACGTCGCGCGTCACAGGCCGTTCATCGACGACGAGTTTGATGGGCGTCGGTTTGGTTTCGGTTTTGGCATCGCCCTTGGTCACAGCGGCCGTGGCTCCGGCGACGAGCAAAGTACCGCCGAGCACAAGGTAAGGGAGGCGTCCGATCGCAGTCTTCAGAAGCGCATTCATAATCAGTCTCCGGATTTGATTTAGTTTGTTGTTCAACGTGTCGTTTCGTTTTCTTGCGCAGACAGTGCCTCCCCTGCATGACCCGAACCTTTCTGGAGCATTACACCTCTGTAACCGAAACGGAGACGACGAATGAGAATCCAAGCACGCCGGGCAGCGCCAAAGCACTCCCAGGACACGAGGCGGAAACCTCAGCGTCAGCCGCGAATTTCCTTCGATAACCGATCCAAGCGCTCTCGCTCGGCGGTCGAGAGACTCGCCATCCCATTTGCCGCAACCTTGTCGAGCAACCGGTCAATCTCCTCGATCTTGCGATTCCGCTGGCGCGCTTCGTCGTATCGCTGAAACCGTTCGTTCCCGGCAGGGCGGTTCTTTTCGCCGACCGATTC
>JANNDA010000009.1:0-2153 GCA_031387195.1 Planctomyces sp.
CCATGTAACCCGAAGCGTGAGCGAGGGCGGACGCTTCAAGACACTTTGAATTCATCGTTTTGTGGAACACCCGCCCTTGCTCACGCTTCGGGTTAGTGAATACGGATTCGCCGCGCTAAGAACTGAGTGTTTTCGCCAGCACGTCTTGTAACACCGCGTCCGTCGAAATCCCTTCCGCTTGGCCCTCGAAGTTGAGGATCAGGCGATGCCGGAGCACGGCCGGAGTGACGGTACGCAGGTCATCGCGAGCGACGTGATAGCGGTGATCGATGATCGCCAGAATCTTCGCCGCCAGAATCATCGCTTGAGCCCCGCGCGGGCTGCTGCCGTAACGGACGAAGCGGCGAGTCATCTCGGTCGCGTGCGGATCATCGGGATGTGTGCCGAGGACGACTTGCACGGCGAAACGGCGAATTTCGTCGGCGATCGGAATCTGTCGCGCGAGATGTTGCATCTCACAGATGCGTGCTCCGTCGAGCACCGGCGTCGCGTGCGGAATCGCGATGTTCGTCGTGCGGTCGAGGATTGCTTCGAGTTCTTCCAACTTAGGGAACTTCACCAACTGCTTGCAGAAGAAGCGATCGAGCTGTGCTTCGGGAAGCGGATACGTCCCTTCCATCTCCAGCGGGTTCTGCGTGGCCAGCACGAAGAACGGCTCTGGAAGTTTGTAGGTTTGACCGGCCACAGTGACGGTGTGCTCTTGCATGGCTTCGAGCAACGCTGATTGCGTCTTCGGCGTCGCCCGGTTGATCTCGTCGGCGAGCACGATGTTGGCGAAGACCGGACCTTGCTGAAACTCGAAGCGTTTGCGCCCCGCGTCGTCTTCGAGAAACACGTTCGTGCCGATCAAGTCGGCCGGCATCAAGTCGGGCGTGAATTGAATCCGCGAGAACTTCAAGTTCAGCGCATCAGCCAGCGTGCGCACGAGCAACGTCTTGCCCAAACCGGGCACCCCTTCGAGCAACACGTGTCCGCCAGCCAGCAGCGCTAACAGCGTTCCTTGGACGATGCCATCTTGGCCGACGATCACTTTGCCGATCTCGCGGCGGAGCTTGTCAAAGTCGGCACGGAAGGCATCCAGTTTTGTTTGCAGCGCGGCGGTGTCGCTCATCAATCGCAGTCTCCGGTGAGAAGTGGGGCGGCAGTCTCATTGCCGTTTGGTGATTGTGCAACGGTCGCCATTGAAGAACGTTGCACACATTGTCAACGTGCCGTTGCTTTCAAAAATTACGTTCGATGAAGTTGAGCGTCATTGGTTGATCAACAATCTACGAGGGAGCCTTTGCGAATGGCTGAGCGCGATGAAGCAGAACAATTCGCGTCAGAGAGTAAGCCGTCGTCAGGAACCAAGGAAGTTCCCGATTCGAACGCGGCTGCCGGCTCGAACGAGAACACGTTCTTGCAGAAGACCCTTTCCGAAGTCGGGAACGAGGGGCTGGAGCTGAGTGCCTCGCGTCCGGGAGCGATTTCGATTGGCTCGCATTTGGGGCCGTACCAGATTGTGCGGAAGCTGGGACAGGGGGGCATGGGAGCCGTGTACGAGGCGCGGCATACCAAGCTCAAGAAGTCGGTGGCGGTGAAAGTCTTGCCGCCAGAGATGATGAAGTCCCCCGCGTTGATCGCACGGTTTGAGCGGGAGATGGAGGCGGTCGGGGCACTCGATCATCCGCACATTGTGCGAGCGATGGACGCTGGCGAGTTCAACGGCACGCATTTTCTCGTGATGGAATACGTCGAGGGGATCGATCTGTCGCAGTGGGTCAAAAAACAGGGCCCGTTGTCGATCACGACCGCTTGCCGAGCCATGCAGCAGGCCGCGCTCGGCTTGGAGCACGCTCACGAACATGGCCTCGTCCACCGCGACATCAAGCCGAGCAACTTACTGGCCTGTACCCCAAACAAACCCGACGCGCCAGCGAGGGATCCGACCCCATACAAGCCCGACGCGCCAGCGAGGGTTTGCCGCCGACTAACGATGACGACCATGCGTTGGCGCGTCGACCTAGTGGTCGCGAGTGCAGAACAGCGTTTGCGAATTTTGGTTAGGCGGGGGAGAGGCGGGATCGGGCGTGGAGGCCGGGGCGGGTTTGCTGGCGGGTGGTCCAGAACGTCTTTAAGGGTTGGCTGTCGCTCAGACGGTCGGAGCGGAGTTG
>JANNDA010000890.1:0-4079 GCA_031387195.1 Planctomyces sp.
TATCGGCACCGATGCTGGCCAAGCTGACCGGGCCGGTTGAGGTCCGCCAAGGTAAATCGACCGGGCAGAAGGTCACGCCGTGGATTGTCCGCTTCCGGCCGAACATCAAGCTCTTGATTGCCGAGGCTGCCAATCGCGGCACCGACGAGAATCGAGATGCTTGGAAATTCGCGGCACAGCGCCCCGACCAGCAAGCCGAGTTCGTGGAAATCATCATCGACCAAATTCCGAAGTACGAATCGCTGGCCCCAACTTTCAAGGAGCTACACGACAAGGGAAGCAGCATCCAAGACCTGGCGGCCGCATACGAAATGCCGCCGAGCCAAGCTGCCAAGATTCTGCGTTATGCGGAAACGGGCCAACGGCCACGTCGAGATCGGACGAAAGATGGCACAAAGCCGAAGCAGCGCCGAGCACGACGAGGCATCTACAAGGAAATCTCCGCCGTGGTCGCTCAACTCTTTGACGAGAAAAGAATGACGTACCCTCAAATCCAAGAGGAGCTGAAAAAGCGAGGGATCGAAGTCGCGGAGCCGACAATTGGGCGTGCCTACAAGTACGCTCATCGGGAAGAAATCCGCGAGGGCCTGAGTCAACCAAAGAAGCCGAGACGCGGCGGATGGAGCTTGATCGCCCCGGAGAAGCGGCAGCAGATCGAGCACCTTCTGCGCGAGGGCAAGCTGTGCATCAAGCACATCGCCAAGCAAGTTGGCTGCGCACCGGGCACGGTTTGTCGAATCCGAGATTATCTCGCTTCGCAGAAGCCGCCTGAAGATAAACGTCGAACCGCCTAGCCACTGCATTTCCCGACCAGCATCGGCGACACCGCGCGGGAACCTCGTGCGGTGTCGCCGTTTTGTTGGTCCCGTGAAATCTAAAGCCCCGATCCAAGGTTCCCTCATGTCATCATCCAACGACTGCTACCAAGGATTACCGCACAGTCGGTCGTTGGAGAATGACATTTGCCATGTGCGCTTGGTTGGACTTGGGTGTCCAGGAGTAGTCGTGATTGGATAACTCGCAGGCTTTCCCGTCATTTCGGTTTCGCTGAATCAGTCGGTGCCGAAAACGGTCTGCGTGGTTTCCGCTGTGTTAATTCCCTGCCGTTTACTTCGCGAGCGGTCGGAGAGAGTTGGTTTCATAGAGTTGGCTGGTCAGCTCGCCGTGGAAGTATTCTTCGTTCAGGAATTTGACGATAGCTTTGAGCTGCTTTTTCTGATTGGGCAGTTGAATCTTGTCTTTGCCTTTGACGCGCGGAACCTCAATTTCAATGTCAAAGACCTTCGCCTTGTTGGCGGCCTTGCGAGGCGTGACGGCTCGCAGGATTCCCGACGCTTGGATCGAGGCGACCCGTCGGCGCAGCCAACTGTCGGATTCGATGATCGCCAGAATTTCCGATGCGTTCCCCATCGTGAAAAGATCGTTGCCAACGAAGCTCGTCATTTCTGCCAGCGTGGCTTCCGGTTGGTGCTCGGCGAGGTCGAAGAAACGGCTGACGACTGACAGAGACCGAAAGTAGAGATTGCCATCTTGATAGATTGCTGCGAGTTCGTGGGCCAGTGAGAAGCCGTCATTGGCGATTTTCTGGAATTGATTCTGGCTCCAGAACAATGCGAACCGCTTGTCGAGAAGCTGAGGTGAGCGGAACTGCTGAAACAGCACGCGATGCACTTTGGTCGTCGATGAGTCGGTGGCAAAGACCGTCGCGATTGCTGGTGTTGGTTTGTGAGACAGCACGAAATCAGGGGCCGAGTGCGGCTTGAGAGCGGCTTCCGAATAAATAGTGGGCATTGGCAATCCCTTCAGGACAAAGATCTGCTCACGCTCAAGGCGATAGTTGGCCTTGGCGTTGAATTCGACTCGTTCCAGTTCGTCGTTCAAAAATCCGTCTGCCTGTTCAACGAACAGGGCGGTGATTTCGTCTTGCAGCGAGCGTTCCAGGCGGATGCGTTCGGGTTGAATGTTATCGGCGAGGCCGACGACTCCGGCGAACAAGTTGAAAGGCTGCGGGGCGGCAGTCGGCATGGTCATTTCTCAACAGCGAGGAAAGTGTGGTCGAAAAGTTGGACGACCGTGAGTTCTTGGTTCGCCTTCTTGAGGGGCGTCTTTGTGATCAGCAGATAGGGAAAGCTGTTTGCGTCTTCAATTTCGTAGAAGTGGTAGCCCAGCATTCCGAGCATCGGATTGAAGTCGAAAGCGTTGCTGTGGTACACGGCAACGGCCAGGAGCAACAGCAGGGCCAGCGTCGGCACATTGAAATCTCGGAACAGGTATTTGTGCTCGCTCAAGATCGGCATCAGGTATGCGAGCAGAAACGTCAGCACCTGCTTGTCGGAATTCTTGGCTTTGCAAATTTGAAGTTGCTGGCGTTCGCCGTTCCACCTGGAAACGTGCATCACGGCCATTGCGATGACGACCAGAGCCACGGCGATGATCAGCAATTGCGTGGGGAATGACCACCAGTTGGGAAGCCCCTTCGTGAAGGCATGATCCACCGCCATGATGAGCAGCGTGGGAACGAGCGACGTTCCCACCAGCAGCATCTTGGTGAACTTGTTCAACATCGCGGCGACCCGTGTAACAATTGGTGTCGGTGAGAGCCTATGGTGAAGCAAATTATGCGTGCTGACAGTGGCCTGCATGTGCCATCATAAACAACTCGCCCTAAAGGACTCGGTCAAGAAAGGTGGGCATCAGGGCGTCGATCTCTCTGCTGAATGCGGCAAATTGATCGCGCATTTACTTCGTTTGAGTCCCTAATCACCGTCATCAAGCTCAACGCCGAGTAGCAGTCTCAGTGCTTCCGAGGCTCGCTTGTGTTTGTCGGAGAGATCCAGGAGCTTCGTTTTGTAGCTGTCGTATGTGCCGCGAGGATTGTCGACGTAGCCTTTCAATTCTTGGTAGTTCGTCCACAAGTCAATCAACCGTTGGCGCGCCGCGTCCGACAGATGAACGTCGGCACCGAGTTGTGTGACGTCGCGTTTGATGTCGGCGACGATATAGCTGTCGATCTTCGACAATTTCGGTTCCAGTTCTTCGCGGACTGCTTTCAGTCCGACATTGACGTTGACGCTGTTTGCCAAGGCCTTTGCCATGGCGTCGGTATAGGCTTCCATCCCGACTTTGTAGATGCGGGTGACAGCATGAACTCGCAAGAACACCACCCGGGCACGGTGCGTCGATTGCGACTTTGCAATGCTCTCAGGCGTGACAGCCTTCACGAGGTCCATCTCTTTGAGAAGCTGATCGGGTGGAATGCAGAATCCAAGCCCTTCTTTTTTGGACGCCTTCAAGGTCACCACGCCGACAACTTTGCCAGTCATGTCGATCGCGGGACCACCTGAGTTCCCCGGATTGATCGAGATACCAAGCTGGTAGAACTCCTTGCCATCGAACGAGGTCTTGGTGCTCATGACGCCGCGACTGATCGCGTTCTGCAACACGGTTTGATCGCCTAAGCCCGGACTTCCAATGACGATTACTTCTTGACCACGACGGAAAACATACGACTCGGCGACTGGCAGCGGTGGCAGCGTGGAGTCAATGGCCAAGAATGCGATGTCCCGATCCGGCGACTCGTACAACAGCGTCGGACGGAATGGCCCCTGTTGAGCAACTTCCGCCGAGGGGAAATGGACCGTGAGCGTATTGAGAATCTCATTCTCGACCACATGCTTATTCGTCACCGCGATTCCGGGTCTGACGATGAAGCCAGTTCCAGACCCCGTGTTTCCTTTAATCAGGGCGACGGATGGCTCAGTCCGTGCGACGATCTCTTCGGTCGAGAGTGTTTTCTCGCTCTTAGTCGCATCAGTTGTTCGGTCAACGACCACCGACGAGACCTTGCTCGAACCCTGAGTTTCGGCCGCTACCGTATTCCCATCGGTTTGGTTCTTCACGGGAGCTTGTTGCGGCACACTGTCGTTCTCTTCGTGCGGGTCATCGGCGGTGGCGGGACTACCTCGGCTCCACAGGTTGCAGCCAATAACCCGCCAAACACTGAAAGGTCGTCTGGCGGGGAACCCAAGGCAAACGACCGTGTTTCGCAACAAGCTCCCGAGAAGAACCAAACCGATGTG
>JANNDA010000139.1:0-2565 GCA_031387195.1 Planctomyces sp.
TCGCCGATACCAACGGTATGGGTTGTAGCACTGCCCTGCGCAAGCGCTAGCCGGGATTATTCATGGCCCGGATGTAACCCGAAGCGGCTGTGATTTTATGTGGGATAGGCTTCCAGCCTGTCGTGTTTTACGGGGAATTCGACAGGCTGGAAGCCTATCCCACGCAAAAGATCACAGCCTCGAAGCGTCAGCGAGGGCGGGCGCTTCACATGACAATGAATTCAGAGTCTCCTGGAGCACCCGCCCTCGCTCACGCTTCGGGTTACTTGCGGCTTCGCCGCGTTAGGGTTCTGGTTAGCGGCTTCCAAAAGGTGAGTGTTATGACGCAGCAGCCAGCACGCTCAAAGGTGCCACAAAATCGGCGCGGACTTCGCAACGCCACGCGGCGTTGGCTGTGTCGCATCGCTGCCGCCAGCGTTTTGGGAACCACGTTGTTCGGCTGCGCGACCGGTGATCCGGAGCTGAAATATCTCGGTGACAAGCAGTTGTCCTACTACAAGCAAGCGGCCACCACGATCGACTACCCCGCAGTTGACACACAGGTGAATCAGGAAGCCAGCTTTGCCAAACGTCCGCGAACAGTGACCGATCGAGACAAAGACGAAGTTTGGGAAGTCTCGCTGACCCAAGCGATTCAACTGGCCGTGCAGAACAACAGCATGATCCGCACTCGCGCCGACAATCGCGCGACGTCGGTGATTCTTTCCGGTGGTGAGCGTGCTCCATCGGCGTTTGATCCGGCGATTCAAGAAACCGGAGTGTTGTTTGGCGGTCGCGGTGTTGCCGCCGCTCTGTCCGCATTCGACGCGACGTTGAACAGTTCGATGAACTGGGGCCGCAGCGAGGTGCCGCAGAACAACGGATTCTTTGGCGGCGGCATCGGTGGCGGAGCGGCGCTGGTCAACGAAACCGGGGCATTCAATTCGACATTGTCAAAACAGTTCGGAACCGGCGGCTCATTCACGCTCGGCCATGCGGTGAACTACACCGGCAATAACGTTCCGCCAGCCACGCAACTCTTTCAGTCAGCCTATGCCGGGAACGTTTCGGCTCAATACACGCATCCGTTGCTCGCGGGATCGGGCGCGGAATTCACACGCATCGCAGGACCGGTTTCGCAAAACTTCGGCGGCATTTCCGGAGTCAGTCAGGGTGTTGTGATCGCGCGCATCAACCAGGATCTCTCGCTCGCAGACTTCGAGTCCGGTGTGATCACGATGTTGAAAGACATCGAAGATTTGTACTGGGATCTCTATCTCCGCTATCGCGAGTACGACACGGCGGTCAGTGCGCGCAACAGCGCGTTGCAGTCGTGGCGGGAAGCTCATCGCATTCTCGAAGCGGGCGGCAAGGCGGGGTTCAAGCCGTCTGATGAAGCTCAGGCACGTGACTTCTATTTTCAAACACGAGCGGCCACGGAGAACTCGCTGTCGAATGTCTATGTGGCGGAGGTCGTGTTGCGGCGAATCTTGGGGCTCTCCGTGAATGATGGTCGCATCCTGCGACCCAGCGACGAACCAACCACCGCCCAATTTTTGCCGAGCTGGGAAGCCAGCCTGACGGAAGCGTTGACTCAGCGCGTCGAACTCCGCAAGCAAAAGTGGTCGATCAAGAGTTTGGACTTGCAGCTCTGTGCCGCCGAAAGTTTGACACAGCCCACGCTGAATTTTGTGTCGGGCTATCAGGTCAACGGCTTGGGCAACGACTTGCTCGGAAACACGCTCCCGGCCTCAGCACCCGGCCCAGCGCAAAACTTTCCGAACCTGTACCACTCGATCACCGGCGGGCAATACACCGGTTGGAATCTTGGTTTCAATTTCAACATGCCGCTGGGATTCCGAGCCGCTCACACGCAGGTTCGCAATATCGAACTGCGGTTAGCCAAGGCGCGCGAGCAGTTGTCGGCTCAGGAAATGGAAATCAGCCACGAGATCGCTCAGGACTTCCAAAACTTGGCCGTGCAGTACACGACCGCTCAATCCAACTTCAATCGTCATCGAGCGGCTCAACAGCGCGTGCAACTCTTCAAAGCCGAAGTCGAAGCCGGGACGAAAACCTTCGACGTGCTGCTGCGAGCGTTATCCAGTCAGGCCGAAGCGGAGGTCGCCTACTTCCGCAGCTTGACCGAATACAACAAGGCCATCACCTCGTTGCATTACCACAAGGGAACGTTGTTGCCACACGACCAGATTTGGTTAGGCGAAAGCGAATGGACGCCGGACGCCTACAAAAACGCCATCCGAGAAGCCTGGGCTCGCACGCACGCCTTCGATGCGACGCACCTCAACACTGAACCACCAGAATTCGTCGCTCAACCCGGTTGGGCCGCTCAGGAAATCGCCCCTGTCGGAGTACAGCCACCGCCACCCGCGCTCCCTTACGAAGAAGAGGTCGCGCTACCACCGCGAGCGGTTCCGGCTGCGGAACCCGCGAAGCCGAAAGGGTGAGACCGGCTCGCCTGACTGGGAAGGCTGGCAGCGGTGACGGCGATGTAGAGACTTTGTCCGAAACAGGTGTGTGTTTTTGCGCGCATCTTTTTCGGGGGCATTGAAAATTGAGGATTGG
>JANNDA010000150.1:0-8112 GCA_031387195.1 Planctomyces sp.
AATTCGTAGCGTCATTTTTTTGTTTTTTGTTCGCATTGCCTTCACGTCGCGCCTGCGTGTGGCTCCGGCCTAGCCCACTCGCTTGCGCTTCGAACGGTCATGGGTCGCGGAAAGTGTGTCGTGCGCTTGAGCCGCCTGTGCTACGTCGGTGGCAGCCGCGTCACTTCTTCAGCATCAGCCGTCGTCCATCCAAAGTCCGCACGCCGACAACTGGCTTGTCGAGCTTGCTCACCACCGCGTGGAACTCTTCGGGAGTCCGCACCGGTTGCGAGTCGATCTGCGTGATGAAATCCCCTTCTTGCAGCTCGACATTGGCGGCACTGGATTGCGGCGCGACCGAGGTCACTACGACGGCGGAGGGGTAACGTTGTTCGGGCCAGTTCATGAACTTCGCACGAGCGGTCGGGTAATCGACTCGCAGGCCGCGCCATTCGGGGTATCGCTGCTGCGTGACGACGAGCGTCTCCTCATCGGACAACGGCCATTTGCCCAGCTCAGCGTGCAGAGTCAGTTCGCGACGATCGGCTTCACGCCAGACGGTCAATTCCGCAGTCGCCGCTGGACCCAACAAGCCGACTTCGCGCAGCAAATCCAATTTGCCGAAGATCGGTTTTCGATTCACAGCCAGGATGACGTCATCGCGACGGACTCCCGCCAGTCCCGCCGGTGAATCTGCGAAGACCAGCAACACGCGAGCGGCTGACGGTTGAGTGATTCGCGGCGGCAAGTGTCGCAACGGCGCGAGCAAGCAGTCATCCGGTTGCAGGCCGAGGAAGCCGTATTCGACTTCCAATCCTTTCGCGAGCGACTCGATCACACGCTTCATGTTGGCATCAATCGGGATCGCATAACCGACCGATTTCTCATAGCCCTCCAACGCGGCGAGCGACGTTGTGAGGCCGATCAGGTCGCCTTTCAGATTCAGCAACGCGCCGCCGCTGCCACCCAGATTCAGCCGCGTATCAACGTGCAACAACGTACCGAGATGATGAATCGTCGTGTCGCGTCGCACCGGGCCGCTGTCCGGCTTGTCGTTTTCGACTTGAGCCGGAAACCGCGAGATGTTGCTGATCATGCCCCAACTCGCGCTGGCCGAACCGTCGCGGGCGATCGCATACGGATTCCCCAACGAGATCACGAACTGCCCCTTGCGCGGCGGAGTCGGCTCGTTCAGCTTGAATGGCTTGAGGTCTTCTCGGTTCAGCTTCGTCCCCGCCAGTTCCAAACGGAGCACCGCCAAATCAGATCGCGGATCGGCTGCGACTATCTTCGCATCACAAATCTGCCGGCCCGGCAGGCGAACTCGCAGCAAACGATCGGCGGGCGCATCGCGGCCAACAACGGGCGATCCCTTCACGAGATGAAACATCGTCAGCACTAACCGCTCGGCGTTCGCCTCGTTGCCGTTGCCAGCGGTGATGATCACTCCGCTGCCGAATTCATTGGGAATGAAGTCCGGGCCGAACTCGTCCGTCGCTCGCGGCACGACCTCCAAGCCGAAGCCATCAACTCGCAACGCCCCGGCCGCACCGCGTTTGAGCACACCCAACGCGACCACCGACGGCTCCGCTGCGGCGATCACCTTCACAAGCTGATCTTCAACAGAAGCCAACACCGCCGCCGAGTCCAACGCTGCGGGTTGAGCAAACGCCAGCGAGGGATAAATCAAGATCGCGATGATGGCGGCAATGCGTGGCATGATGAGCATCCTCAATGGACTCGTAGAGAATTGATTGAATCAAAGCCGGAGCACGGATGGAAAAAGTCAGCTTCAAAACACGATGTGCGTAACCGGTTCCAATCCCTGCCGCTCAAGGTTTTCATCAGGTCAGCGTGCGAGTATGTGCGATTTCTTCTGTCTAGCGTTCAATCATCGCTCCACCGACGCGGAGTTGGTGGAGCGGATCGAGTTGATCACGCGATATCAGCTCACATGCCGCAGGAAGTTGACTCGCCCGCCGATGACCCATTCGACGACGAACAGGTTCCCCGCCTTGTCGAAGCAGGCATCGTGCGGGTGAATGAACTTGCCCGACTTCCACAACGAGCGGTCGCTACGAACGGGAAACTTACCATCGCCGAGCACTTGCTTGGTCCATTCCGGATCGTAGCCCAAATGCGTGATCACTTTGTTGTGCTTGTCGAACAGCGTCACGCGTGCGTGGAGATCGGGGACCAGCAGCACGTCCCCGCGAATGTCAAAGTGTGCTGGGAAGCTGACAGGGGATTTCAGCGCGGCGACATCGGATGTCAGGCTGCCGTCCTGAGTCACGAAGCCGAGATGCTTGCCGTCGAGCGTCAGGTACTGCAACCGCGCGTTTGCTCGATCGGCCACAATCAGCGACGGTTCGCGGCCCGGTCGGTTATCGAGCCACTGTCCGTGCGGCGTCTGAAACTCACCGGGAGCGGTGCCGAATCCGCCGAACGTTCGCACCCACTTCGCCTCCTTGTCGTATTGATGAATCCAGTGCGAGCCGTATCCGTCACCGATGTAGAACCCGCCGTCGGGTGAGAAGGCGATGTTCGTCGGGCTGTATAGCGTCTTCGGGTCAGCGTACTTGCCCGTTTCCAGCAGCCGCTCCTTCTTCCAAACGATCTCCCCCTTCAGCGTCGTTTTGGTAACGAGGCTGGTTCGCGTGGAGCAGAGATAAAGAAACTCCTCGTTCCCCTCTTGGCGAATGTCGATGCCGTGTCCGCCGGTGTGATACTCCTTGCCGAACGAGCGGACGAATTTCCCCTGCGGATCAAAGACCACGACCGCATCGAGCGGTTCGGGCGCGTGAGATCGATGCGTCACGTAAATCAGCCCCGCTTCATCCACCGCCACGCCGTGTGTCTCACCCCACTGAATGTGGCTGGGAACTTCGCCCCAATTGTGCGAGATGACCTCGTACTGAAACGCTCCCTCGCCCAACACGGGGTTCTTCGATCCCGCTTTGTCGGAGGCATGAAGAATCAGCGGAGCGACACTCGCCGTCGCTGCCGCCGCACCCGCCGCTTGCAAGAAACTGCGGCGAGTCGTCTCCGGTTTCCGCCCCGAACGAGCAGACGATTCTTTCCGACAACCAGCCATGAGGTGTCCCTTTTCGAGAAGTAGTATCAGAAGTAAGCACGACGCGCCAGCGAGTGGTTTGCCCTGATTGGGTTTGATTTGGATCGCGCGACGTCGTTGCCAGTCCGCCCGACCACTCGCTGGCGCGTCGTGCTTAACTTACGCCAGAATGTCGCGAATCACTTCGCCCGCGACGTCAGTCAAACGGAAATCGCGGCCATTGAAGCGATAGGTCAGCTTCTCATGCTCAAGTCCCATCAGGTGCAACAACGTGGCGTGCAGATCGTTGACGTGGACTTTTTGTTGGACCGCCTTGTAGCCGAAGTCGTCGGTGGCTCCGTAATGAAAGCCGCGTTTCACGCCACCGCCAGCCATCCAGATCGTGAATCCATTCGGGTTGTGATCGCGGCCTTTCGCACCTTGTGAATCAGACGTGCGCCCGAACTCACCGCCCCAAATGAGCAACGTGTCTTCGAGCAATCCGCGAGCCTTGAGGTCTCCCAACAACGCCGCCGCTGGCTGATCGGTGTGCAGGCCGTTCGAACGATGATTGGTCTGCAAGTCGGAGTGACAATCCCACGGAACATCGTTCACGCTCCCGTCGCCGCCGACCCCCTTGCCAGCGAATATTTGCACGAAGCGCACGCCCCGTTCGACCAGCCGCCGAGCGATCAAGCATTGCCGAGCAAACGTCGCGCACTCCGGCTTGTCCATGCCATACAGCTTGTGAGTCGCCTCCGATTCCTTCGCGATATCGAGCGCTTCCGGAGCGGCCATCTGCATCCGATAAGCCAGCTCATACGAGTTGATCCGCGCGGCGAGATCGGCTTGCGACGGTCGAGTCGCCGAGTGTTCTTGATTCAGCGCGCGGATCAGATCGAGTTGCGCACGCTGTTGCGAATCGCTGTGCTTGCCGTCGCGAGCGAGGTTGTCGATCGCCTCTTTGCGGCGGGCGTCGAGCGTCAGCGCTTGATAGGTCTTCGGCAAGAAACCGGCCGACCAGATTTGATCATCGCCGCGTGGCCGAGTGTCATGCAGCACGACATACGCCGGCAGATCCTGGTTCTCGGCACCGAGTCCATAGGTCATCCACGCCCCCATCGCCGGCAGGCCGGGCCGATTCGTGCCGCACATCAGCTCGATGGCCGCCGGAGCATGATTGTTCTGCCGCAGATACATCGAATGAATGAAGGTCATCTCATCGACGTGCTGCGACAAATGCGGAAACAGATCCGAGACCCATGATCCCGACTCGCCGTATTGCCGCCACTCGAACGGCGACTTCAGGCACTTGCCGCTGGTCGTGAAAAAGCCGGTCTTCGGGTCCGCTCCGGCAAGATCCTGACCGTCTCGCTTTTGCAATTCGGGTTTGTAATCCCATGTATCAACTTGCGAAGGACCACCGGTCATGAAGAGCCAAATCACGGACTTGGCCTTCGTCGCGAAGTGCGGCTGCTTCTGACTCAGCGGATTGGCACTCGCCTCGTCATTCAGCATCGAAGCCAGTGCCAGCGATCCGAATCCGAGACCTGCGTCCTTGAGAAAACGGCGACGAGCGGGAAGCGGGAGTTGGAACATTGAGTTTCATTCCTTTCGGCAGATTTTGTGATCCGATCATTTTGGCAACGTGCCGTTCGGCAACAATTCGGTGACGTGCTTGGCACCAAACAGCCGTGCGTCAAAGTATTGTAGGAAGCCCGTTTGACCGAGCAGAACGATGTCGTCATTGGCGGGATCATCAAACGTGACGACCCCCACCGGCATCAACCAGCACATCGAGTCCTGATGATCCATGACTTCGATCTCAACATGCCCAAGCACGGCTTCCAATGATTCTCCGCTCACGCCTCTAACGTACCATCGCAAAGAGTCGTCCAGGGCAACTCCAATATCATCAGCAATACTCCGGCTGATGAGCACTCCGTCGGCACCCGTATCGAGCAAGCCGTTTGTAAAAAGCTCGCCCGTCTTGCCGATCAAATGTAATGGAATCTCCGGTCGCCAGAGTTCCTCTGATCCATTCACGGGAGACGGCGGCGTTCGATAATGCTGAAAGGGGAACCTCATCGCGCACCACCTGCAAATCGAATCGTTGGGTGAGGTGCTTTCGTGAGATACGGTCGAGTTTCTCCAGCTTTGTTGGCTGCGTCACGGGCCTCGGAAAGCGTTTCACCGCTCCCGACGATTTCAGTTCGGTTGTGATTCCAGGCGATCCACTTTCCGCAGTACTCGATCGGAACCAGCGGCGCACGTTCAAGGATGTCGGGATTCATGATCCTTCCTTCTGAAAGATTGAGACAACGACCTCAGTCTACATAGACGAACTCATTCAAGCACAACAGTACTTGGCAGAACTCGGTCAGCGCGATGGTCATGTCGGTGTTCGCGGCGGTCTGTTGTTTGACGAAGCCGATCATGCGATCGCGTTCGTCTTTCGAGGGCTGACGTGCGAAGGCGAATTGATACGCTCGATCGACTGCGGTTTCCAACGGCGTCTCGTTGTTGGGGCGGATGCGGGTGACGAGCTTCTCGGCCTGCTGCCGGACGAACGGGGAGTTCATCATCGTCAGGGCCTGCGTCGGTAACGTCGTGCTGACACGTTCGCCGATGCTTTGCGTGGGTTCGGGTGCGTCGAACATCGTCATGAACGGAATCAGCTCGCTCCGTTTGACGCGCAGATAGACGCTGCGGCGCGGCGTGTTGTCGAGGATGCTGGGACCGTACATCGTCGGGTCGAGCGATCCGCCCACCGCTAGCACCGCGTCGCGGATGATCTCGGCCTCCAGGCGTTGTGGTTTGTGATGCCACAGAAAACGGTTCTCCGGATCGAGCTTCACGTTGTCGGGATTGACCTCGTTCGCTTGCTGATACGTCTCTGTCAGCAGCATTGCCTTGTGCAACGGCTTGAGCCTCCAGCCACCTTTGACGAATTCGGCCGCGAGCCATTCGAGGAGTTCCGGATGCGTCGGCCGTTCTCCCTGAGCCCCGAAGTCGTTCGAGGTGCCGACGATCCCTTCGCCGAAATGATGCTGCCACAACCGATTGACCATCACGCGAGCCAACAACGCGCCGCCTCCGTGATCGACGTCGGTCATCCAATTCGCGAGACCGATTCTTGGGTCAGTCGCAGTCTGACCGGCAGCGGCCTTGGGCAGCCAGCGTGTTTCGTTGTCGGTCGCGGTGGCGAGGACTTGCAGAAAGCTCGGCTCGGCCTTGCCCTGCTTGTTATCGACCTCGCCGCGACGCAGCAGAAAGACATCCTGTCCACCGGCAATCGTCGTGTAAACTTCGGTGAGAGGCGGTCGCGGTTCTCGTTGAGCGTGATCTCGCACCGTGTTGAAGACCTTCGCAGTCTCGGCATCGAACGGGCTGAACCAGTGGACCAGCGGCTCGCGAACTGCTTCCGGAATTTGATTGTTGCTCGCCGCCAAAGTCGCGCGAATCTCACCGAGATGCTGCGGCGTGACGTCGCCAGCCCAAGTTGCCGGGTTCGCTTCGGTACTCATTGCGAAACGGACTCGGCCAAGTCCAACGTCGCGGAACTTCAACTCGAACGTCAGCTCGGTCCCGCTGGCAAAACCGGGAAGTCCGCCCTCAATTTCAAAGATCGCCGCGTTGTCTTTGCGAGCATTCTCACGCACGATCCACGCGGTCGCAGGCTTGCCATCGACCGCATTCGCGAGCGGCTGATCTTTGTCCTCGAACGCGGCGAAGACCGGCTTCAGTTTCAGCTCGATCGGTTTGTCTTTCTCGGCGGCAGCTCGATCCAGCGGACTCGCGGTGACCTTCAGTTCCACCAATTGAAAGCTGCCGTCAGCACTCAGGCCGGGACCGCGTTGTGGTAGTGCCTTATCGGTAAAAGCATCGAGCCGCAGCGACATCAGATTCTTCTGAAACGTGTGCGTCGTGATTGTGAACTCTTCCAACTCGCGCGGCGCACGGGGTCGGCGACGGGCATTCGTCTCCGGCGCGAAGCTGCCATCATGAGCCACGATTCCTGCCGGCAACATCTTCAACCAAGACTTCTCCGCCTCGACTGTGACGAGATCAAGCACCTGCCAGCGCGGCGATTCCGGCTGCTTGCCGAGTTCGTTCTTCTGCCATTCGGCGAATCGCTTGGGCAACTCTTCCGCCGCGAACTTCTTGAGGGCTGCGATGAGCGGTTCGTGTTCGGCGCGATGTTTCTCGACGGCTCGTTGTGTCGCGGCGGGATCGGGGTCGTACATCTTGGGACCGTGCGAACTCCGCGCGAGTGACGACGCGATGCCGTAATAATCCTTGGCCGGAATCGGATCGTATTTGTGCTCGTGACAGCGAACGCAGCCGAGCGTCAGGCCGAGCATCGAGCCGCCGATGGTCATGATCATGTCGTCGAGCTGGTCGTATCGAATTCGCTCGACCGTCTTCGCGGTGATCTGACCGGGATACGGCCCCGCGACCAGGAAGCCGGTCGCCGCCGCGCCGCGATAGTCGTCTGGCAACAGCTTGTCGCCAGCGATCTGCATCCGGACGAACTCGGAGTACGGCATGTCGCCGTTGATCGCGCGGATGACCCAGTCGCGATAGTGATACGCGCCGGGCCGGAAGCCGTCGAATTCATATCCGCCGCTCTCGGCAAAGCGTGCGACGTCCAGCCAATGTCGCCCCCAACGCTCGCCGTAGCGTTCGCTTTGCAGCAACTCATCGACGACTTTCTCAAACGCATTCGGCGGGGCGTCCTTCACGAACGCATCGACTTGTTCCGGCGTCGGCGGCAGACCGATGAGATCGAAGTACGCTCGGCGAATCAGTTTTTCGCGGCTGACCGGGCCGTTCGGCTTGAGTTGTTTTTCTTCGTGCTTCGCCGCGACGAAGCGATCAATCGGAGTACCGTTCCACGCGGCGTTCTTCACGTCCGGCGGCGCGATATTCTGCAACGGCTTGAAGGACCAGAATTGCCGACCTTCTTCGAGATTGATTTCCCGCTTCGCCGATCCCGGCTTGCGACCTTCTCGCGGATCGACCGCGCCCATATCGACCCACTTCACGAAGTCGGCGATCACGTCCTCTGGCAACTTGCC
>JANNDA010000160.1:0-5680 GCA_031387195.1 Planctomyces sp.
TGCGTCGTCTGCCACCGCTTCGGCGGCGACGGCGGAGCCACCGGCCCCGACCTCACCCAACTCGCCGGCCGCTTCAACCTCAAAGACCTCAACGACGCCATCGTCGATCCCAGCAAAGTGATCTCCGACCAATACAAAGCCTCGGTCATCGAAACCAAAGCAGGAAAAATCATCACCGGCCGCATCGTGAGCGAATCGAAAGACTCGATCACAATCGTCGTCGATCCCGAAAACGCCACGAAGACCGTCGAGGTCAAAAAGTCCGACATCGAAACGAACGAACCATCGAAGGTCTCGCTGATGCCGAAGGACTTGTTGAAAACGCTCAACGAAGAAGAAGTCCGCGACCTGCTGGCCTACTTGCTATCGCGAGGAAATCCCAGCGACGCGATGTTTAAGAAATAACCCTGGAGATTTATTTCGAGGCATAGAACTCGATCGTTCGCCGCATTCCGTCGGCGACGGATGTGGCTCGCCAATCGGGAAGGATGTCGGTAATGAGGTGCTCGCGGCGCGAGTCATTGCACGGCAGCACCGGTCCATCAATCGTGATCTTCGCGGCCGCTCCGGGAACGATGGCGTCGATCACCGCGACCAATTGCTCGACCGTGGCCGGTTCACTGGGGAGATCGACCACATGAGCACCGCGAGGTGTCTCTAACGCAGTCTGAACGAATGCGTCGGCGACATCTTCCACGAAGTCGTATCCCACCACGCCGCGATAGTTGATGTGAAACGGCTCACCCCGGGCCGCCGCACGGGCGGCAAGTGACGGGCCGGCGGTCAGGCCTTGATCCCGTTCCGGCCCGTAAACGACGTGCGGGCGAATGCCGACCGATGGCAACTCCGCGTGCAGCCAGTATTGCTCGGCGATCAATTCAACGGCCTTCTTGAATGTTCCATAAAAACTGGGGGACCGATTCTCGTTGATCGTCGCTGTTGTCGGATCGCTGTCGGGTTCGGGACCGAAGACTGCCATCGAACTCGCGTAAGACAGTCCTTGCACGTGAGACTGCTTCGCTTGCTCGAACAGTGCGACGCTGCCGAGCACATTCACCTCGCAACCGGAAAACGGGTCTTCCTGACAGTTCGGAGTCAGCAACGCAGCGAGATGAATCACGTGCGTGACATGCTGCTCGTTAAAGGCTCGCGCCAGCAAAGTACGGTCGAGTAAGCTCCCTTTGACGAACGGAATCTCGGCGGCATGTGCTCCGAGTAATCGCTGCCAGCGAGTCGGATTTTCGTGAGCATCAAACGCAACGGCCCGGACGCCGCGAGCCAACAAGGCCCGCAACACCCACGTTCCAATGAAGCCGCCTCCGCCAGTAACGAGAACCGTTGCGCTCATGCGGAATTTCCTTGTTGATCATCAAGCCGAACAGATCGCTGGAGTGCGTCGGCTACTTCTTTTCGACCAACCAAATGTTGCGGAAGCGAATCGGGTTGCCGTGGTCTTGAATGTAGATTGGGCCTGGTTCGGCACCTTCCGGGAGAGGGGCAGCGGTGGTCGTCTTCGGGAGTTCGACGTCGTTCTGGATCTTCACTCCGTTGTGCAGCACCGTCAGCTTAGCGTTCGCGGACTTCTTGCCGGTCGCATCAAACTTCGCGGCGGTGTATTCGACGTCATACGTTTGCCATTGCAGCGGCGGGAGGCACATGTTGGTGTCGGGCTTGTTGATCGTGTAGATGCCGCCGCACTCGTTGTGTTCGCCAGAGAGGCCGAAGCTGTCGAGTATCTGCACTTCGTAGCGTCCCTGCATGTAGCAGCCACTGTTGGCTCGGCCCTGACCGCGTGCGGCCGGCATGTACGACAACAGGAACTCCAAGTGCAGTGAGAAGTCTTGGAACTTTTGCTTGCTGGTGATTCCTTGCGACATCAGCCCATCGACGAACTTTTTCGGATCGGTGAAAGCATCGCCCGATTTGCCATCGAATAACACGACGGCTCCTTCTGGCGGCTTCTTGCCGAGCGTCGGGCTCTTGCGCTCGACTTTCTTCATCTCACCGAGCGGCTCGCCTTTCGGCGATGTGATGACGGCGACGCCATCTTTGATAGCGGCGGAACCTTTCTCGCCGGCGAAATTGGCGATGCCGTCTTTCGAGCTGCCATCGACTTCGACCTTCTTCTCTTTGTCCCAACCGGCACCGGGCAGTCCGCCGGAATAAGCCACGGCATGGAACTTCCCGTCGCCCAGAGCGATCACTTGCAGGCCCCACTTGGCCTTGCCGTCTTGTCCGCCCAAGTCACCTTCATATTCGCCTTGAACGGCGAAGTCGGGATCTTTCTTCACGTCGTCGATCGTGATCGCCACGATGCTCTTCGGCGGATCAACGGCCGGAGAACTCACAGGCGTGACCAAACCACAAGCCAGCGCGGCCGAAAGAGAACAGGCCAACAACGCAGCGGGACGAACGAGGGCTCGCATGAGGGTATGCTCCTGGGGTGAAATGGCGAATCCAAAGCGGCGAACATTGTGCGGCGCGAGGGCCTCTCACACAAGCGGCGCGACTTCCCGATTCGCAGCTCCCCGCGTAGAGTAATCCGTGAATTGCTTGCTGTTCGCAGCAGGTTTATTGGATCAATTCACGGTGGCAGACTAGCCCGATACGCCGGCGAGGGATCACCGCGAACATCCCTCGCCGGCGCGTCGGGCTAGTCTGCTGCGACCATTATCAAGACTGACACCGCCCGCTCGCCAAAAGAACAAAGAACATGGCAGAAGACCCAAAGAAGAAAATCGCCGGTGACTGTTTCCGTAAAGGGAACGAGGCGATGTCAAAACAAAACTGGGACTACGCGATCGAGATGATCGGGCAGGCGGTCAAGTTCGATCAGGGAAACCTCCTGTTCCGCCAGGTGCTGCGCGGCTGCGAGCAACGCAAATACCCCAAAGGAACCGGCGCAAAGATGGCCGGGATGCGTCTGATGGGGGTCAAAGCGAGCATCAAGAAAGCACGCATGACGAAGAATTGGGCGCAGTTGGATTTGTCCGCCGAAGAAGGGCTCGCGCTCACTCCGTGGGATCCCGATCTGAACGCGGACGTCGGTGAAGCGACCGCCAACTTAGGCTTTATCGACGTCGCCGCGTTTGCCTATTCCAAGTCAGTGGAGTCCGATCCCAACAACAAAGGAACGCTACGTTCGTTGGGAAAACTCCTTGAGCAGAAGGGGGAGTTCACGGAAGCGATCAAGTATTGGGAGCGTGTTTTCAAGCTCGATCCGCTCGACACGGAAGCCCGATCGAAGATCACGCAGCTCAATGCGAGTTCGGTCATTCGCGACGGCGACTTCGAGGACGAACAGGGCAAGAAGACGGAACGCTCGATTGAAGACATCCGCAAGGTGATCGGCAAGCAAACGTCAGCGACCGCTGCCGCCGATGGGCCGGGTCAATCCGAGGAGGCGGACTTGCAGCGAGCAATGCGCAAAGATCCGGACAACAAAGATGTCTTCCTCAAGATGGCCGACTTCTATCGCCGCAACGGCAAGACCGAAGACGCTCGCGACATGTTCCAGAAGGCGCTGGAATTGTCCGGCGGCGATCACAACATTCGTGAACAGGTCGAAGACTGCGAACTCGAACTGATGCGGAAGAATGTCGATATCGCTAAGCAGAATGCCGCCGACAAGTCTGGAGACGAAGAGGCGAAAGCGACGGCACAGGGACTCGCGACGGAATTGCTCAAACGCGAGATTGAGGTTTATCGCACTCGTGTCGAACGGCATCCGAACGACCTGCGCGTGAAGTACACATTGGGGCAAAGCTTTTTCAAGCTGAAGATGTACTCGCAGGCAATTCCGATGTTTCAAGCCGCCGTTCAAGACTCACGCATCGAAGCGGACGCGCTGCTGCTTTTGGCGAAATGCTTCATCCAAGAGAAGAAGGGCGTCCTGGCTCGGAAGCAGCTTGAGAAGGCGGTCATAAAGCTCAACGCTCAGGAAAACAAAGCGACGTTCTTAGAGGTGCATTACTACCTCGGTCGCTTGTGTGAAGAGGCCAAAGACCATGCGAAAGCCTCCGAGCATTACGGCGAAGTCCTGGCGATCGACTACGAGTACAAGGACGCGCTGAAGCGGATGGAAGGACTGCCGTAATCGCCGTTGGCAAGACGGCGAGATTTCTCAGTAGGCTGTTTCACACTAGCCCGACGCGCCAGCGAGGGAAGGTCGCAGCCAACCCTCGCTAACATCCAATGGTACCCCGCTCGCCTGTCACGTCCCCGGCATCGGCTCTAGTTCCGCAGCGATGCTCCGCAGGTCGTTCAAGTACGCTCGCAACGCCATGTGAGTCACTCGATAAGCCGGCAGTTCGTGAATCATTTGATACTGAGCCTCCGCTTGGACGCGGTCGAATTTCGTGACGATCACATCAACTTCTTGAATCCGCACGAGGAGATCCTCTGGTGCATCATCCATCGTGACGAGCGATTCCAAGCGGAGATAAGTCCGCCAGCGATCGGATGACTGCCACGTCTCGAAAGCGTGCGACAGCGCCTTGGCGGCGGAACTGACTCGATGACGCTGGCAAACAACGGGGTCGGTGGCCATCACATGCAGGCCGACGTTGAGCACGTTGAAGCCCCACAACTGCGAGATGGACTTGAACTCTTCCTCTTGAGCAACTTCTTCAAAGATATCGGCGACAGCTTGGACTCGCAGTCGCGCAGAATCATCCAGAGGCTCATCACATTCGGTCAGAATGTTACCGATCGAAGCAAGCTGCAAATGATCAATCCACTCGGCTCCAGTATCCGACTGACTCAAGTCCCCTTCGAGATCATTGAGCGCTGTCACCATTAGCTTTTGTTGCTCAGGCAGAGGCATCTCGTTGAACGCATCGGCTGAAGGAACCGTTCGCTGAGGTGGTAGTGGAACCGAGGCTGACGACGGCACCGCTTCTTGCTCGGCAAGGTAAGTCGGTGCGTAGACAGTCACCGGCTGCGGATTGATCACCGCGACGGAGTAGGAATCGTTGTATCCCCCGCCATACGGAGCCGCATAGTTGTTAGTCCAGCAATAGCCGGATGAGCCAATGAAAATCCAGCGAGAGCCCCGATAATGGTGGTGATGTCGGTCAACGTGGATGACTCGGTCGTGGTGGTCATCGTGGTGATCGTCATGCACAATCACTGGCTTGCTGCGATAGGGTTTAGCAATCTGGCCGACGACATGCCCCTGATGACCGGGCGTCGCCGTATGAGTTGGCTTGGCGTGGTCTTTATCGCCGGGGCGATGTCCGTCCGGTCGGCTGCTTCCTGATGCGGCACCAGCGGCAAGACCTGTCGCTATTCCTGCCGATAGTGCCGGCTTGTCGTGATTGTGATCGCGATCTGGATTTACTATTGGACGTGGCTTGGGGTGATGCTTCGGAGGTTCCGCTTTCGGCTTCAAGGAAGCGGCTGATTGCGTGCCAGCAATCGCAGACTGAGGACCAACGGCGGGCAGAGCGTTCGAGTCAATCGGACCAGGCTTGCGGATGTTGAGTTTGTTCTCTCTGTCTCGTTCTGGTCGTCCAATCGTTGATCCGGCACCGGCGGAAAATCCAGAAACGGCGCTGTTTGATTGAGGCAGCCTAACGCGATCACCATTTGGTTTGGCCGAGGGACGTGGGCTGGGGAGATGTTTTGAAGTCTCAGTGGGTTTCAGTGAGGCCGCTGGATTCGCGCCAGTGATTGCTGG
>JANNDA010000169.1:0-8376 GCA_031387195.1 Planctomyces sp.
CACGTGACAGCACAGCGTTCAATCATCGCTCCACCGACCAGGGTCGGCGGGGGCGGGCAAAAGCGTCGAGCGTCAGTTAGCTGCCAATCATCGCTCCACTGACACGGGGTCAGTGGGGGCGAACGACACACACCTGGAATCCGTTAGCGTCAGCAATTTCCAATGCTCGACTCGTCAGTCATTGGGTTGCGGGCAACGCCCGCTTTAGAAATTGATACGAATTAACTTTCTGAATTGCCGTCAACCATGTCACCAACCACGACACAACTTCATCCGCAATCACTCTCGGCCACTAATGTCTCGATCCGATTCCAGACGCTCAGTGTTGTCGAGCAGCAGCATTTGTCTGCGGATTATTGGCGTTGGTTGGAGCTGTTCCAAAACGATCCCGAAGCGCGAATCACGCAACATCCGGATTATCTCTTCGCGGAAGTGACAGTCTGTCTCGATCGGCCCCGCAATGATTCGCCACGGACGAATTCTCGTGCGCCCCAAACAGCACAACCACTGGTTGTCTGCCGAGCCACACAGGGACAACAGCTTGTGGCTTTAGGAGTGCTCGTGCCGAAGTTGATGACCACTCGCCAAGCCGGTGGGTTCGGCTTGCGCAAGACCTTTGCAGGTTATCGCCTGGCCGGCAATCGTTTTCTCGGCACAGCGAATACGGAGCTGCAACGCCAAATGCTTTCGGCCTGCACGACATTCGCTCACGAGCAGCATGCCACTTACCTGCTGATTGAAGACCTGGAACGCGCCGCCCCGCTGTTCGCCGCCGCCGAGTCGCTCCAACGAGAGGGCATCCAGCTCTATTGCCCCAGCGGAATTCAGGAACGGTTGACGATCGAGCTTCCTTCGCCGCCCGAAAATTACTGGCAGAAGTTCTCGGCGAAGACCCGCAGCACTTTTCGACGCAAGCAAAAGAAGATCGGTTCGTCACGGTTGGTTCGCGTCACCGAACCGGAACAGGTGGCTGATTTCCTGGATGCCGCGCACCAGATTTCGCAGCGCACATGGCAGAGCACGCAACTCGGTCTGCGAATCTGCAACGATGACAGCGAGGCCCAACTCTTCACTTTTCTCGCCACGCAGCACGCCCTGCGATCGTACTTGTTGTACGTCGATGAAAAGCCGGTGGCGTTCCTGATCGGCACTCAATTTCAAGGTCACTTCAGCTACGAAGAAGTGGGCTACGATCGCGACTATGCCGATCGTTCGCCGGGACTCGTGCTCTTGTTGCACGTGCTGGATGACTTGTTGAAGAGCGATCCTCCACGTCGGTTCGACTTTGGCGGGGGTGAGGCGGATTACAAACGATTGTTCGCCACCTCAACGTCCGAAAGCGGCAGCGTGTGGCTCGTCCCTTCCAGCTTGCGGCCGCAATTCTGGCTGGGATATCTGCGAGCGTGCCGGCTGACCGATCGACTGGCTCGCGCTGTCATTCGCAAGCTGGGGCTGACGACACTCTTCCGCCAGTTGATTCGCGGAAAACACGCGACGCTCAACGTGACGACGCCGGAGGTTTCTCATAATGCCGTTGCAGGAGAAGCCGAATGAGTGCTCTGCGACAGATGCTGAAGTCAGCGTTCAACGCGGCGTTACCGCCCGGCTGGTTGCTGATTCAAGGGCCACAATCCGAAGCCTCGTCGGGAATCGCCGAGATCGCGATCACGATTGATGACGGCCCACACCCCGGGCATACGCCACGAGTGCTCGATGTGCTCGCGGCGTCCGGAATGAAAGCCACCTTCTTTGTCGTCGGCGAGATGTGCCGCCGGTATCCCGACGTGATTCGACGCATTGCGGCCGAAGGTCACGAACTGGGAAATCACACTTGGTCCCACAGCGAACCCACGAAAACTTCCACCGCCACGTTTCTGAAAGAGACGACGCAGACTCGTCAGTTGCTGCAAGATCTCACCGGCCGAGACTGCCGTTTGACTCGCCCCCCAAAAGGAAAACTGACCATCGGCAAAGCCATCGGGCTCTGGCGTCAGCAGCAAACGATCGTCTTGTGGAACGTTGATCCCAAGGATTACGCCATGCAGGATCGCCAGGAGATTCTGCACTGGTGTGGTCATTATCGACCTCGCGCGGGTCACATCGTCTTGCTCCATGACGATCAGCCCTACGCGGCCATCTGTTTGGAACGACTTTCGGCAGCAGATGAACGCACGCGGTTCGTCACGATCTCTCATTGGTTATCGAAACAGCCATTGATGGCAGCCAACGATGCCGAGCGTTTGACGGCCAGTCCCGTAGCACAGGCGGCTCGCCTGTGACGACATCGAACAGCCCACACAGGCGAGCCGCCTGTGCTACGTTTGAAACAGCCCTTTAACAATTCATGTACTCGACCATGTTGGACCTCTTACTCAATCCTGTCGGCACCGTGATCGCTGGTGCGATCCTGTCGCTCGGACTGTTTGCGGCGCTGCTGCTGCTGGCGATTCGCCAACGTCAGATGCAACTCTGGCTGCCGAGCTACTTGCTTCCGGCCCCCGCAGCTCGACTCGAACGGAATGCGGTCGCTGAGCGAGTTCGATCGGTGTTGAGCCCTGCCAGCATCGCCCCTGGCGTCGAACAGGACTCGTCCGAACCGTTGGATGTTTTCTTCGTCATCTGCGACCACTATGAGCCGCGCTGTCATGGAGCTGATCACGCCACCGCCATTCAGCGAGTCGATCGGTGGTGCTCCGAGTACCCGCGTTTGTTCGGACGCTTTCAGGACAGCGATGGTCGAGTCCCGCAGCATTCGTTTTTCTTTCCGCAGGACGAGTACCACCCGGAATACCTCGATCGGCTCTCTCACTTGTGCGCCGACGGATGGGGCGATGTTGAGATTCACTTGCATCACGACAACGACACGGCCAACCAACTGCGTGAGAAGCTGGAAGAGTTTCGCGACACGCTCTTTCATCGACATGGTCTGCTGCGACGCGATCCGCTGACCGGCGAGATCGTTTATGGATTCATTCACGGCAACTGGGCGCTGTGCAATTGCCGCCCCGATGGCAGCTGGTGCGGCGTCGATCAAGAACTGACCGTGCTCCGCGAGACGGGTTGCTATGCGGACTTCACCTCCCCGTCTGCTCCGTGCGACACACAAACCAGGACGATCAACAGCATCTACTACGCCACCGACATCCCCGACCAACGCAAGTCGCACGACTCCGGTGTGCGAGCTCAAGTCGGAGTCGCTCCGCCCAGTGAGCACCTGCTGATGATTCAAGGTCCGCTGGAACTCGACTGGTCACGTCGCAAGTTTGGTTTGATTCCGCGCATCGAAAACGCCGACCTTCACGCTGGCTTCGAGCCGACCTGGAAGCGAATGCAACTGTGGCTCAAAGCGGGAGTCCATGTGGCCGGCCGGCCGAATTGGGTGTTCGTCAAGTTGCATACTCATGGTTGCAAGGATGGCAACATCGACATGCTGCTCGGTGATCCCACTGTGCGATTCCACGAGGAACTGTCGCAAGCTGCTGCGGCTCATCCGAGTTTCCGCTATCACTACGTCACCGCTTGGGAAATGGCCCAATTGGTCCACGCGGCGGAACGCGGCGAGACTTCACTCGACCTCCTCGGTCAGACATCCCAGAGTACCGCTAATCTTCGCTAAGGAACGGGAGTGCAATAACTTCTCGATGTCACGTTAGCACGACGCGCAAGCGAGTGGTTCCTGCAATGACCACTCGCTTGCGCGTCGTGCTAGTTTCCCCATGCACCGGAGGGCTGACGCCGCCCCGCTCGCCAAGATGTCTCATTGGGTTCGTGTGAGGTGTATTCCCCTGCCACCCATTCCTTTGCTAACTCCTCGCATTCTTTAGAATTGCAAAGGAATGAAAAACATGATGCCTCAGAACAAGCCAAATCTGATTGATCAAAGCCAGCGTCGATCTCGGCGACGAACTCAACTTCGTTGGCTGACGGCGGGGCATGTGGTTGGTGTGGCTGCTTTGTGGTCGATGATCTGGCAGGTTTCTGAGACTTGGTGGGGCGGCTCGGTGCTGACGTTCCTGCCAAGAACGCCGTGGTTGATTCCCGGAATGCTGTTGATGTTGCTCGGCATGTTGGTCCGGTCAAAGACATTCTGGGTCAATCTGGTGACGTGTTTGTTCGTGTCCGTCTCGATCCTCGGCTTCAACGTTCCGCAACAAATGCTGGCGACACTGACCGCAGGCACGACCTCAACTCACGACGCCTCGGTTCACTCGTTGCGAGTGGTCAGTGCGAACGTGCAGCACTTTGAACCCGATTTCACACTGTTGCTCCGCGAGATCCGTACCGCGAGGCCAGATGTGGTCGCGTTGCAAGAAGCGTCACGCCCACCCCAGGCACTCAGCGAGCAATTCCGAGACTGGTATTCGGTCAAAGTGAATAGCTTCTGGGTTGGTTCAAAGTGGCCCGTGAGGTTAATCGGGCGCTGCGACAGCGACGTTTATGAACGCGTCACGGCGATTGTCGTGGAGGTGGATGCACCGTTTGGGAAATTTCTGGTGGGCGATCTACATCTCATGACCGCACGCAAATCGCTGGTGCATCTGAAGCCCAGAGCTGTGCTCACGGGAGCTGGTCCAGAACGAGTCACGACCGCACTCGTCGAGCGTGCTGAGGAAGCTCGACAAACGCGAGCAATCATTTCGGAACTGAGCGGTGATCTGCCGTTGATCGTCTGCGGCGACTTCAACATGCCGACATCCAGCAGCATCTATCGTGAGTCCTTCGGCGATCTCGCGAACGCGTTCGAGCAGACCTCGTGGGGCTGCGGATACACCGCACCCTGCCGACCGATCCGCTTCTGGCCGACGAATGTGCCCTGGCAACGCATCGATCACATCCTGGCGAACCAACACTGGAACATCGTCGAAAGTCACATTGGTCAGCGAGACGGTTCCGATCACCGATTGATCGCCGCAACATTGCGGTGGAAAGAGAACGCTGTGACGCCAGCCGATGTCGAATGAATCTGTATCATGGGCCCACGAGATTGTCGCCACGGTCATGTCGATGGAGTTGTTTTGTGATGAAGCGTTCGATTTTGATTTTGATCGTCGGCGTCATAGGCTGGCTTGCTGAAGCAGTGGTTCCTGCTTCAGAAGTCGATCTCTTCGAGAAACGCATCCGACCGTTGTTGATTGAACGCTGCTGGGCCTGTCACGGCCAAGACCTCGCGGAAAGCGATCTGCGGCTCGATTCGCGAGCGGACATGCTGGAAGGTGGCTCGCGCGGAGCGGCTGTTGTGCCCGGTGAGCCGGACAAGAGTTTGCTGATTCGAGCAGTCAATCACGCCGACACGTTGGCCATGCCACCGAAGGAAAAACTGTCACAGCGAGACATCAACGATTTGACGGCATGGGTCAAAGCGGGGGCCGTTTGGCCTGATGGGGACCAGCCGAAGACCGCGTCGAAAAAGCCTGCTCTGAAAACAGACGGCAAGCCGACGCAGTTCACCGACGTGCAAAAGAACTTTTGGGCCTTTCAGCCAATCAGTGATCCGCGACCTCCGCAAGTCAAAGACGAACGGTGGACTCAATCGCCGATTGATCGGTTCATTTTGGCGGAGTTGGAAACTCGCGGATTGAAACCAGCGGAAGTGGCCGACAAGCGGACGCTGATTCGGCGAGCGACCTTTGATCTGCACGGCGTGCCACCGACAGTCGAAGAGGTCACGGAGTTTCTGGCCGACAATGAACCGGATGCCTTTACTTGCGTAATCGATCGTTTGTTGGCTTCGCCGCGATACGGCGAACGTTGGGGACGACACTGGCTCGACGTCGCGCGGTACGGCGACTCGAACGGGCTGGATGAGAACCTGGCGCAGGCGAATGCGTTTCGGTATCGCGACTGGGTGATCGCAGCGTTCAATCGCGATCTGCCGTATGACCAATTCGTGCAGGAGCAGATCGCGGGCGACCTCTTGCCGCCGAACGGTGATCCCAACGATCCGACCGTTGCCGCGCGGCAGGCGGATCGGCTGACGGCGACGGGGTTCCTGGTCATCGGAGCCAAGATGCTGGCCGAAGATGATCCGCTCAAAATGCAGATGGATATTGTTGACGAGCAGGTCGATACGATCGGCCGAGCGTTCCTGGGGCTGACGTTGGGATGTGCGCGGTGTCATGACCACAAGTTCGATCCGGTCACGATCGCCGATTACTACTCGCTGGCGGGGATCTTCAAAAGCACGAAGACGATGCTGAACTTCAGCGTCGTGGCGAGTTGGCAGGAACGTCCGCTGGCGTCACCGGCGGTGTTGCAACAACTCGCCGAACAGAAGCAGCGGATCACCGCGAAGCAGAACGAAGTCAATCAGCTCGTGGCTGCCGCGAACGAGGTGTTGCTGACAGAGGCACGTTCGCGCGTGGCCGACTATGTGCGGGCAGCGGCTCGCGAGATGTACCTGGAACGAACGACGCAGACATTCGGTGTCGAGTTCGACAAGCGGGCCGACAAGAAAGCTCCGCTCCCCGAAGGTGTGCAGGTGATCGAGGCGGAGAACTATCAACGCGGATCGGCGTTGAAGCTGGCGACCGGTTATGGCGAAGGGATCGGCGTGATCCTCAGTAACGGCAACGGCGAGTGGGTCGCCGAATATGACGTCACCGTTCCGACCGGCACTTATCAGATTGAAACACGGTACGCCGCTGCCGGCTCGCGACCGACGCAGCTTTCGCTCAACGGACAAGTCATCAAGTCGGACGCTCTCAAAGAAGTGACCGGCTCGTGGAATCCGGACGCGCAGCGCTGGCACATCGAAGGGCGTTTCGCGTTCAAGGAGGGAGCGAACGTCTTGCGGCTGTATCGCCACGAACCGCTGCCGCATATCGACAAGTTGTTGATCGCCCCCGTGGCGACAGGCGGCTCGCCTGTCGGCGTTGCGACCACCGATCTTCGCCCCGCGTTTGTTTCCCAATGGAAACGACATCTCGAAAAGACAGTCGATGACCCGAACACGTTGCTCACCGATTGGCGCGGGTTGCTGATGTCGATCGAAAGCACGGGAGAGACAAAGGGGACTGAAAGGCCGAGGGCCACGGAGTTGATGCAGCAATTTCTATCGCTTGCTGAAAAGACCGGTGCGGAACTGGCCGAAGTTGTGACCGCATGGAAACAACTGAAAGCGACCGAAGCTGGCAAGGCGGCCACGGAGTTGTCGGACGCTCGGCAAGAGGCGCTGCGGAAACTACTTTTTAATTCGGCCGAGGGCTTTCCGTTCGCGGTTCCCAAAAATGTTGAAGAGTATTTCAACGCCGAAACAAAGACCGCGTTGCAGCAACATCGCAATGAGATCAAACCACTTGAGGTCGCGTTGCCGAAGCTCCCCGAAGCAATGGCTGTCAGCGAAGGAACGATCGAGGATCTGCCGGTCCACTTGCGGGGCAATCACACGACTCTGGCGAAGGAGCGACAACTGCGGCGGTTCCCGCGCATCTTCGTCGGTGAACAGGCTCCCGGGCTTCCGGCTGATCGCAGCGGGCGGATTGAGTTCGCGCGGTGGCTGACGGAGCCGAATCATCCGCTGACCGCACGCGTTGCCGTCAATCGGATCTGGCAAGCACACTTCGGCGAGGGGCTTGTTCGCTCGCCCGATAATTTTGGGCTGCTCGGCGACAAGCCGACACATCCGGCGCTGCTGGATTGGTTGTCACGAGAGTTCGTAGGACGGATTTCCAATCCGTCCGAACCAGCGACGCCCGGATTGGAAATCCGGGCTACGGGAGCTGCATGGTCATCGAAGTCGTTGCATCGCACGATCATGCTTTCGTCCGCCTATCAAATGCAGACGACCTACCGCGAAGAATCGTTTCTGGCCGATCCCGACAACCGACTGTGGTGGCGACGCAATCGCCGTCGTTTGGAAGTCGAGGCGGTGCGCGATTCGTTACTGGCGGTGAGCGGGCGACTCGACAACGAGATAGGCGGGACGTTGTTGCCGTCAGCCAATCGCGCGTATGTCACCGGCACGGCCAACAATTTTCCGAACATCTACAACTCGAATCGACGATCCGTTTATCTGCCGGTCATTCGCAGCGCGTTGTACGAACTGTTTCAGGTCTTCGACTTCGCCGAACCGAGCGTGCTCAACGGCAAACGCGATTCAACCACGCTGGCAACGCAGGCCCTGTTCATGCTCAACAGCTCGCTGGTTGCCGAGCAGTCACGCGAGTTGGCGGCGCAGTTGATCGCGATGCCGAACTCGGAAGACGAAGCTCGTGTTCGCCGCGCATATCAGTTGGCATTCCAGCGTGAGCCGTCATCATCGGAGGTCGCTCGTGCGAAAGAGTTCGTGCAACAGTTCGCGGTGGCGGCGGGGACATCGGGAACTGCGGACGAACAGCGGCTCGCCGCGTGGCGCAGTTTTTGTCGCACGCTGTTGGC
>JANNDA010000193.1:0-3989 GCA_031387195.1 Planctomyces sp.
TCAATGCCGCGCGTCGCCCCAGGAAATGGCGCGCGTGCCCGGCCCTGTTGAGCGGATTCGCTGTCCCCCGGTTCCGCCTACAACTTGATCCCCAGTCTGACGGCGAAAGAGAACGTCGCGCTGGTGACGGAGATCGCCAAAAGCCCAATCAAGCCGGAAGAGGCGCTGCAGTTGGTGAGCTTGGGACATCGGATGGATCACTTCCCCGCTCAGTTGTCCGGCGGCGAGCAGCAGCGTGTGGCGATTGCTCGCGCGGTGTCGAAACAACCCGACGTGCTGTTGTGCGACGAGCCGACAGGGGCGCTTGATATTCAAACGGGAATCGTCGTGTTGGAAGTCATCGAGCGAGTAAACCGAGAACTCGGCACGACAACGGCGGTGATCACTCACAACGCGGCGATCGCCGAAATGGCCGACCGCGTGGTGCATGTCGCGGACGGACGGATTACGAGTGTCGAACGAAATCTGCGAAAGATGTCTCCACGAGACCTGCGTTGGTAGAAGTGGGGGTAGGAAACAGATTTGTTCGTGGTTGTCGGATTCGTTTTGGCAGCCACCGAACTTCCGGCTCTAATTCGCCCCCACTGACCCCGCGTCAGTGGAGCGATGATTGGACGCTAGAAAACGAGACTCAAAGATTCCCGCACGCCCCCGCCGACCCTGGTCGGTGGAGCGAATGATTGGAAGCTACGCAGCCGAATGATGCCCGTATAGCTTTCAGTCACCGCTCCACCGACCGGGGTCGGTGGGGGCAACTGAGCCCCGAATGTCGGTGATCCACTTCCGATTTTCCTGCTTTGAAGGAGCAAACGATGTCGAACTCACACGTCCTCGCACTTGATCAAGGCACGACATCCAGCCGAGCGATCGTGTTTGATCGTTCGGGGCGAGCGGTCGGATCGGCTCAGCAAGAATTCCCGCAGGTGTTCCCGTCGCCGGGGCATGTCGAACACGATCCGGAGGCGATTTGGGACAGCCAATTGGCGACCGCTCGGCAAGCGCTGGCGAATGCGAAACTGACGGCGGCGGACATCGCGGCGATCGGCGTCACGAATCAGCGTGAGACGACGATTCTGTGGGATCGAGACACTGGCCGTCCGGTCGCGAATGCGATTGTCTGGCAGAGCCGCATCACCTCGGACATCTGCGGGCGAATGAAGGCCGACGGACTGGAGCAAGTCTTTAGAGCGAAGACAGGACTTGTTCTCGATCCTTATTTTTCAGGAACGAAGATTCGCTATCTGCTCGACACACTGCCGGGTCTGCGATCGCGAGCGGAGCGGGGCGAGATCCTCTTCGGCACGGTTGATAGCTTTTTGATTTGGCGGCTATCGGGCGGCCAGCGGCATGTCACCGACGTCAGTAACGCCAGCCGCACGTTGCTGTTCAACTTGCACACGCTTGATTGGGACGACGAGTTGCTCACGCTGCTGAACGTGCCGCGCGCGATGCTGCCGGAAGTTTGCTCGTCGAGTGAGGTGTATACCGAATGCGATGCGAAGTGGCTCGGCGGTTCGATTCCGATTGCGGGTGACGCCGGTGATCAGCAAGCGGCGACTTTCGGGCAAGCGTGTTTTGAACTCGGCAGCGTGAAGAACACTTACGGCACCGGCTGCTTCATGCTGATGAACACGGGGCACAAGCCGTCAATGTCGCACAACGGATTGCTCACGACGGTTGGCTGGCGAATCAACGGCGAGACGACGTATTGCCTGGAAGGATCGGTCTTCATTGCGGGGGCCGCCGTGCAATGGTTGCGCGACGGTTTGCAAATCGTGCAGCACGCGAGCGAGACCGAAGCACTGGCAACTTCGGTCGCTGACAACGGCGGCGTCTATTTCGTCCCGGCATTCGTTGGTTTGGGAGCACCACATTGGGACGCTGATGCACGCGGCACGATCGTCGGGCTGACTCGCGGAACGACGAAGGCTCACATCGTGCGAGCGGCGTTGGAGGCAATGGCCTATCAAACGCGCGACGTCCTCGACGCGATGCGTGAAGACTCCGGCGTGGCGATTCAATCGCTGCGAGTCGATGGCGGTGCGACGGCCAACAACTGGCTGATGCAGTTTCAAGCGGATGTGTTGGGAGTCACGGTCTCGCGGCCGGTGGTTCAGGAAACCACGGCACTCGGTGCCGCGTATTTGGCCGGCTTGGCAACGGGTGTGTGGCGTGACACGAGCGACATCGTGGCCAACTGGCAGTTGCAGCGCGAGTTTGTGCCGGCGATGCCAGAATCCGAACGTTCCACATTGGTCGGCACGTGGCGTCGTGCCGTGGGACGATCGCGCGGATGGTTGGAAGGGGGCATTGAAAATTGAGAATTGGAGATTGGAGATTGGAAATTGGAAATTGCTGACGCTCACGCGATTTCCCCATGAACCGCCTCCCGTCCGACAATCTCCAATTTCCAATTGCCATTTTTCAATACCGACGTGTCATTCACTCGGTTGCGCGCACGCCTCACCTTATGATCCATCCCTTTAATCCGCTTCTCCTTTTGCTCGGAGGTTGTGATGTCCCTGCCCATGACTCCTTCAAACTCATTCCGCCGATTTTTGCTGTCCGTGTTGGTTGGCGTTGTCTGCTGTGTGTTGGTCGGAGTTGCCACACGCTCGCCGACATCCGTGAACGGACAGACGCTGCAAGCCACCGGACCACTGAAGTGGTATCGCGGCAACTTGCACACGCACTCGTTGTGGAGCGACGGCGATGACTATCTGGAGTCGATCGCACTGTGGTATCGCGAGCATCAGTATGACTTCCTCGGGTTCACCGATCACAACGTGCTAGCAGACAAAGAACGCTGGATCGACGTGGCAAAATCCAAAGGGAAACAGAAGGCGTTCGACAAACTCAAAGAGAAATTCGCCGGTGACTGGGTCGAACAGCGAACGACGCCGGATGAAAAGACCAAAGAAGACCGACTAGAGACCCGTTTGAAAACATTTCGCGAAATGGCTGATCGCTTTAACGAGCCGGGAAAGTTTTTGCTCATTCAGGGCGAAGAGGTTTCTGACTCCTTCCAAAAGTATCCGGTCCACATGAACGCGACCAACGTGAAAGAACTCCTCGTGCCGCGTCATGGCGGCAGCGTGGCCGAGACCATTCAGAACAACACGGACGCCTTGATCGCTCAGCGCGAGCGAACCAAACAGCCGATGTTCATTCACCTCAATCATCCGAACTTCGGCTTCGGCGTGACGGCCGAAGACCTGATGCGGATCAGGGGTGAGAATTTCTTCGAGGTCTATAACGGACATCCCGGCGTCCACAATTCGGGCACGAAAGAGCACGCATCGACCGAACGGATTTGGGACATCATCAACACGTTCCGACTGAGTGAACTGCAACTGCCGCCGCTGTTCGGGCTCGGCACCGATGACGGGCACGCTTATCACAACATCCCCAGCCGCGCCAGCGAACCCGGTCGCGGCTGGTGCATGGTCCTCGCCAATTCGCTGACTCCCGAAAGCCTGATCGCTGCGATGGAGGCGGGCCGGTTTTACGCATCCAGCGGCGTGACACTCGAACGAGTGACGTCGTCGAACGAAGGACTCGAAGTGGCCATCAAAGCTGATCCCGATGTGAAGTACACGATTGAGTTTGTTGGCACGCGCCGTGGGTTCAACGCGAAGAGCGAACCGGTGCTGAATAAAGAGGGAAAAGAAATTCGAGCGACTCGCCGCTACAGCGACGACATCGGCAAAGAGTTCGCTCGCGTTGAAGGAACGTCGGCCAAGTATCGCTTCGCTGGCGACGAGATTTACGTGCGAGCTCGCGTCACGTCGTCGCGACAACATCCCAATCCCTCGGAGGTTGGTGAATTCGAGCGTGCCTGGACGCAGCCGGTGATTGGGCCGGTGGCAAAGTAATTTTGTTTGAGTCGGAAGAGAACTTGAAATGATCGCGACCATCTTCCCGCTATGGATCGCCCCCACCGACCCCGCGTCGGTGGAGCGATGATTGAAAGCTAGCCATCGAAGTTC
>JANNDA010000200.1:0-2067 GCA_031387195.1 Planctomyces sp.
CACAGAGGCTGACCGCGCGAGGACGAGCGATTCCGACCAAGCCGAATTCAGTCAAAGATTCAGCGCCGACGCCAACGTGGAAACGTGACATCGAACAGCGAAAAGGCAGAGATCGTTTTGCGTTTGATCCGACAGAAGGAACCGTGAGTGAAGAGCCGGACGGCATTCCAGAAATTGTTTTGCGAACGGTCTCCCCGAACAGCAAAGTGCCTGACGGCAATGCGTTCGTCGTTGGCTTGCGTGCGGATCTGACGAACGACGAATTGCAGCGACAAATTGTGGCAGGTTGGTCGGCTCGCGATTTGGAATCCTTCGGCGGTGAGCTGATGCTGGATCAGGGACCGCTGACGTTGACCGGTTTGCGCGGAATCGATGCGGGGACAGTTGGTGAATCTCTGCGACAAATGATTGGGCAACCGCGAGTTTGTTTGCTGTACGACCAAGCGGACATGAGCTCGAACTCACATGTCGCTCAACTCCGCTGCATGGGCTTCGTCGCCGGACGAGTGATGTTGGTGACCGAGCTTTCGGGCAATGTCATCGAGATTGTGTTGCAACCGACGGTCATGACCAGCCGCTCGGCGGTTGTGGCTTCTGAAGTTTCTGGCGCGACAAACTCGCCATCAGCAGATGATGACAACGACGTGGCGTGCAATCGATATCTCTACAAACTGCGACTCACGAATTGAGACGCAGAACTTGAATCATCGTGTCGGCCAGTTCGAACCGAGAGTCCGCCGAAACGAGGAGTGACCATCATGGAAGCAACCATCCAGAGACCCGCTGATCCGCGACAAGCTTTTCAGCGACTGAAAACGCACTTGCATCGCCGCATGATCGACGCGATCGACCTGTCGAAAGCGGGACTGCTCAACGAGAACGATTTGCGGAATCAGTTGCGTTCACTCGCGACGCACCTCTGCACGATGGAGGCGGTCGCACTACCGCCCGAACATCGCGACGTCATGGTCCGCGAGATCATGGACGAAATTTATGGCTTCGGGCCGCTGGAGCCGTTGATGAACGATCCGGAAGTCAGTGACGTGCTCGTCAATGGCGCAGATCGAGTTTTTGTCGAGCGTCGCGGTCTGCTGGAAGCGACCGACATCAAGTTCGCGGACGATCAACATCTGCTGCGATTGATTCACCGTTTGGTCGGTCGAGCCGGTCGTCGCATCGACGAAGTTTCGCCGATGGTCGATGCGAAATTGCCGGATGGGTCACGTCTAAATGCGGTGATTCCTCCGCTGGCACTCAAGGGACCGACGATCTCGATTCGAAAATTTCTGTCGCGCACATTATTGTTCGAGGACATGGTGCGGCTCGGTTCGCTTGCGCCGGAGATGGCCGACTTTCTGATCCTCGCCATTCGCGGCCGCTTGAACGTGCTGATCAGCGGCGGCACCGGTGCGGGCAAGACGACGATGCTCAACAACGTCAGCCGGTTTATTTCGCCGAACGAACGAGTTATCACGATTGAACAAACGGCAGAATTGCAGCTTCAACAGCCCGACGTCGTCTCCTTGGAAATGCGACCGGCCAACGTCGAAGGCAAAGGGGAAATTTCGCAGCGTGAGTTGCTCCGTAATAGTTTGCGAATGCGGCCTGATCGCATCATCGTCGGCGAAGCTCGCGGTGGCGAAGTGCTCGAAATGCTGCAAGCCATGAATACGGGCCACGAAGGTTCGATGAGCACGCTCCACGCGAACGACACACGTGACGCACTCGACCGCATGGAAATGATGATCGCTTTGGCTGGCGTCGATTTACCGACGCTGGTCGCTCGACAGTACATCGCCTCGGCGATTCACCTGATGATTCAAATGACGCGGCTGAGCACGGGCGAACGCAAAGTGACTCGAATCTCGGAACTGTGTGGCTGCCGTGACGGCGCGTACCAGATTGAAGACATCTTCGTTTACCGCATGACGGGCATCGGCCCGGACGGGCGGTCGCGAGCTGCGTTCTATTCGACAGGCCTCCAACCGCGGCGCTTCAAACGTTTGAGCGCGGTCGGCTACGAGCCACCCAAGGGACTGTTTGTGGCTCGCGAACTGTCGTCCGATG
>JANNDA010000201.1:0-2562 GCA_031387195.1 Planctomyces sp.
CGTCACCGGAATCCTGCCCCGCCTCTTTCAACGCCATCAAGAACTCCCCAAAGACATCCTTCGTGACTGGGGGATCGACTTCATACAACTGCACTGCCAAGTAGCCTTGAATCACGTCCGACCAATTCCCCAGGACATGATTCATGCGAAATTTCATCAGCGCCCGCTCCGGTTTTCCAAACACGAGATCGGACGTTTTCTTCTCCGGATCCTGCTGAACTCCGGTAACTCGAATGGGGGCACCCAGCGAATACGTCAGCCGATTCAGCTCTTTGATCTGATCCGGCTCCATGTGTGCCGCTGCGTCCAAACGACGCTCCGGATAACTCCACACCACCAGATCGTCCGCCTCCCAGATCGCGGCGGGATGCTTCGTCACCCGCGACCAGAGACCGGCTTGATCGTCGTGGTCTTCGAGCGGATCAGAGACGATCGCAGACAAATCGCCAGTCAATTGTTGCTGCAGGAGTTGCATCCGAGTCGAGAGGACGGCGGAGTTGCAGATCAACTCGACCTGTGGTGACTCCAAGTCACCGGCCGTGATCACAAAGCGGTCCCCGCTGTCTTTTGCAATCGCCGTCAGCAAATTGCCTCCCGCCTGCGCTTGCTTCAGCGTCAGGGGAATTCGCGGCAGTGCCGAACGCGGCTGATTCAAGTCCGCCGGCAGCGGCATCCCGAGCCGCGGATCAAAGAGGTAGACCTCGTCTTCCAACAACACACCGACCAGCAGCCACCGATCGTCGTTGGCCTTTGTGCCACGAGGCGTCAGTACGACCGCATCAATTTGCCGCTGACGCAGCAGTTCCGCAAAGATCCACGCGCGATCTTCCGCGGTCCCTCGCCCCAGCACCATCACATCGAACGGGCCGAGCGGAACCTTGCGGCGTACGGCCGGGATCAGTTCGACATTCCGCACGACGTAGTAAAACAAATTGACGATGCGATCGATGTCGCTCTCGGCGTTTCCAGTCGCCAACTTGGCGACTTTGTTGGCCCAGAAACAATCACGAATAAAACTGCCATCGCGCCGAGTGAAGATGTCGAGAGTCGCTGCTTCGGCCCAGTCCTTGGGCAACATTTTCAGCAACTGCTGCGTCCGTCGCGGTGTCCATTCCGTCCCGTTTTTATCCGCATCACGCTTCGCCGCCGCGGCCCATTCATTGAGCACGGCGATGGCCCGTTCAGGATCGGAACTGATTCCCAATTGATCGGGCTGCAACGCGTCGAAGGCGTTTTGCAAATTTCGCAGAATGCGAGACTCGGCCGCTTCGATGCTCTTCGCATCCGGCTTCTGTTCGGCCTTCTTCACCGGAGCCGATTCTCGGCAACCGACCACGACCAAAGTGATCATCAACAGTCCGCAGCCACGAAAGATCCATTGTCGAATCGCGGCTCGCTCACCTTCAGCAACTTGCATGGAAGAAACTTTCACTGAGAAGAATCCTGTCAGAATTACGAGCGGACGTTTACTCATCCGAGGCGGTCATTTCTAGGTACAGCGACCGCAATCGCGTCAGTTGATTCAGAAGCCTTGGTACGTCGGGAAGTCGTAGCATGTTGGGCCCATCGCTCAAAGCTTTGTCCGGGTCGGGATGAGTTTCGACGAATACCGCATCGCAACCAGCGGCGACGGCGGCTCGCGAAAGTGTCGGGACCATCTCACGCTGGCCACCGGTCGTGCTCCCGCCAGGCATTTGCACGCTGTGAGTCGCGTCGTAACAGACCGGGGCTCCCATGCGTTGCATGATCGGGATACACCGAAAGTCATTCACCAACCGACCGTACCCAAACGTCGTCCCGCGTTCCGTCAGCAGCACGCGCGGGCAACCCGCTTCTTCGCACTTCTTCACGACGTGAGCCATGTCTTCCGGAGCGATGAACTGCGGCTTCTTGACGTTGACCACGCCGCCAGAAGCGGCACACGCCTCGGCGATCGCATGGACCAGATCGGTTTGCCGAGCCAAGAACGCTGGCACCTGCAGTATCTGACAGACCTTCGCGGCGGGCGCGGCTTGTTGGGGTTCGTGGATGTCCGTCGTCACCGGCAAGCCCGTGACTTCGCGCACCTTCGCCAGAATGTCGAGCCCGCGTTCCAATCCCGGCCCGCGAAAGCTGTGATAGCTCGTCCGGTTGGCCTTATCGAAGCTCGACTTGAAGACCAATTGCCAGTCGTTTTCTTCGGCCCACTCCGCGAGCTGCTTGGCCACGTCGAGCACCAATTGCTCGCTCTCGATCACACACGGCCCCGCAATGAACAACAGAGGATGCCCCACTCCACAAGTTGATCGTCCGACTTTGATCGGGTTGTCCGGCATGTTTCCTCCCTGTCATGACTGTGGTGCAAACACCTCAACCGCCGCCGACAACACTCGCAAATCGACCGGCGTAAACCCCGCCGGATCTCCGTCCATTTGCCACGGCACTGCAACGTCCGCTTCGATCCGTACCCGCGACGCTCGCAAGCACGTGACGTCCGGCAACGTTTCATGCCGACCGGCAATCACATGCCCCAAATACTTCATCATCTGCAATGTCGAGCCTCGTTCAAAAAGACACAAGTCC
>JANNDA010000218.1:0-1671 GCA_031387195.1 Planctomyces sp.
ACCTGCCGAGGGATTGCCGAACGACAAGTGGAAGCTCCGCTCGGCCAAAGAATTGCTCGCTCTGAAGATTTGCGATATGGCCTGCGGGTCGGGAGCCTTTTTGGTTCAAGCCTGTCGATACATGGCGGAGCGGCTGCTGGAAGCGTGGGATGAAATTCAACGAGCCAATCCCGGCACGGTGCGGATCACGCCGGAAGGTCAGCCTTCGACGGGACAGCCCGGCGAAATGCTGATCCCCGATGATCCCGATGAGCGACAAACCTACGCTCTGCGAATCGTCGCTCAACGGTGCTTGTACGGTGTGGACATCAACCCGTTGGCCGTCGAGATGGCGAAGTTGTCGCTGTGGTTGCTGACGCTCGCCAAGGACAAGCCGTTTGAGTTTTTGGACCATGCCATTCGTTGCGGTGATTCGTTGGTTGGCATTCACAACACGGAGCAACTGCGGAAGTTCAACCTCGACGGCAAGGGGGAAGACAACCGGCTGTTCCTCCAGTTCATGGACGAGAAGATCAAGGAGGCCATCGCCCTGCGTCGTCAGATCACCGAGATGCAGGCCAACACGGTTGAAGATGTCGAAGTTCAGGATCGAATGTTGCGGGAAGCGAACGAGAAGATTGACCGGCTCAAGTTTGCCGCCGACATGCTGATCTCAGCCGAGTTCGTTACCGGCTCCGCTGCCGACAAGCGAGCCGTCAGAGAGGATGCAGCGATCAAGGTGGCCGTGCATTTCAACGACAGCGATCTGCCGACGTTTCGCAGGGAAGTTCAGAAGTCGCTTGGCGGTCGGGTGACGTTTCACTGGCCGCTGGAGTTTCCCGAAGTCATGGTCGAACGAGGCGGGTTCGATGCGTTCGTGGGGAATCCGCCGTTTCAAGGTGGTACGGTCGCTTCGACGGCCCTCGGCGTGGAGTACATGGCTTTTATTAAGAGGCAAAACGACCCCTGGCACGGCAAAGCGGACTTTGTGGGAGCTTTTTTTCGAAAGGCAGCTAAGTTGCATAGTGAGATCGGGTTCACTGGCTTTCTTGCGACCGCATCGTTGATTCGGGGCGAAACAGTCGAAAGTAGCATTGTGCCTCTAATCGCTCTCGGCGCAGTTTTGTACCGAGGGCGTTCGCCATTCCCCTGGCCCGGTCAAGCGAACGTAACAGCCGTGTGTATTTGGCTCTCCCGGACTGAATGGAAGTCTCAACGGTTTTTGGACGATGTGGCAGTCGATGTGATTGGAGCCGATATTCGGTGACGGCTCGCAAGAAGTATTTCCTCTATCCAAATGCCGTCCATTTGCAGGTCTAGGGGTAAAGCTCTCTCCGGCCAACCCGGTGATTGCGCATACGGACGTTGCACGTTTTCCTGTGGATGTAAAAAACATCTTTGTTCATGTGTTGGGAGGAGATGAACTTTACGGCTTGCACTCGCTGAGCGATGCTCCGATGGCAATCGACTCGGAACGCACGACAGAGGAGGCGATTCGTGCGTTCAACCGTTGCTCAGGTCGAAATCTATCGCTCGAAGACATCGCACACTCTGCCCCGGCGAAGGCATTGTTGGCCCTTGCCGCTACCACCAAGCTGTTTTTTGCTTGTGGAGAGACGACACACAAGCAACTTGCTTTTGTGAGAGTACCTCGTGATCGCTTCTTGCTAAAGCACAAAGCGGTCGGCGTAC
>JANNDA010000250.1:0-20413 GCA_031387195.1 Planctomyces sp.
CGTTGTGAAGCGTCCGCCCTCGCTGACGCTTCGGGTTACTTGGATTTCTACGCGGCGGCCTTCTTGGCCAGGAACCGAGTCGTCGCGGCCATTTCATTTTCACCGCGTCGGTGGGCTTCGATCTTCAAGACCGAGAGGCCCTCGCCTTCGAGGTGTTTTGAGTTGCTATAGATCGGAGCCCGCCAGTTGGCCACGCATCCCTTGCGGACGGCATCGACCATCTCTTGCACGCCTTCAACCAAATCGACTGATGCTCGGAAGCCGAGCACTGTGCGAATCTTGGAAAAATCGACGCGATAGTTCCGCATGTCATCGTTATTGCGAACGTCCTCGACGACGGTCCCCGGATTCGCTTGAGCGACAATCTCGCCAAGTTGCGCCAGTGTGTAGTTCTGGCTTTCGTCACCGACATTGAAAATCTGGCCGCCGATTTTGGCGAGCGGTGCTTCCAATGTCAGCACGCAAGCGCGAGCGATGTCGCGAGTATGTACGAACGGTCGCCACTGCTCGCCGTTGAAGACACGAATCTTTTTGTCGGTCACGGCTTGAGCACTGAAAAGGTTCGCCACGAGATCGAATCGCGGGCGATGCGACCAGCCGTAAGCCGTCGCGAATCGCAAGATCGTCGGTTGGAACTCACCGTCAGCCGTGTCGAGCAACGCGCGTTCGGCATCAATCTTTGTCGTCGCATACAGCGACACCGGATTGAGTGGCGAGTCCTCGCTCATGATGTGTTCCGAGTCGCCGTAGACGCTGCAGGTCGAGGCGAACACAAACTTCGAGATGCCGTTCGCCTTTGCCAACTGCGCCATCATCTTCGCGGCAGCATAATTCACAGTGATGGTTGTCTCGCGATCGAGAGCACAAGCGGGATCACCCACGATGGCAGCCAAGTGACAGACTGCGTCCATGCCACGCAGAGCTCGTGCGGCGTCTTCCACATTGCGGAAATCACCTTTCATGGCCTCTAAACGCGGATGATCCAGAACTCCTTCCAGCGACTCCGTGCCAAACAATTCGAGATCCAGCACTCGCACGCGATAGCCCGCGTCGAGCAATTGCCGAGTCAGAATCGAACCGATGTAACCCGCGCCGCCGACAACCAGCACGTCTTCGATTTTTGTGTTAGCCGCTTCGCCGCGAGCAACAACTCGGAAGTGCGAGCCGACGATCATTCGCGAATAGCGGCTGGAAACGACGACAGCACAGAGCAGCGTCCACGCCGGGATACCGACTTCCAAAGTGGCTTGAGCCTTATCGAAGGCGAACGCTCCCAGAGCCAGATGCCCAATCAAACCGATCGAGCAGGCGAGGAGCACCGTCTTCAGACGTTGACGAATTCTTGATGAGGGAACCGGTCGGTAGACACCGGCCAACACGAACAGCGCGACTGCCGAGAGTCCGAACCAACCGGCATTCATCAGATACGTGGCGTTGACCTTTTCAAACAGCGTGCTGATCGGGTTATCCCAACTGACGCCGCCGATCAGCATGAGTCGCACGAGCGCGCCCATCACCAATGCGACGTTGGCCACGATGAAGTCCACGAGCACTCGCAGGCCGAGCTGCCGCGGTGTCGTCGTGCCGAGAAAATACTGCCACGCCTCATCGACATGCGGACGAACCTCGATCTCGACCGACGGCTGAAAAAGTTTCAGCGCGGGGACGTGATCCGAGAAAGTGGATTGCGACAGGCTTCCTTGCGACATTGGGAAACTCCTTCGCCGACGGCGGGGCGATCTGCGGGAGGACATTGGGCGGGAGCCATCCAGCGGGGGCCGGATGGATGACACAGGCAGTCGGTCTCCGTGAAACGGCCTCACGAAGAGTCACTGTCCTTCAGCTTTTTCGGTCGAGAGCAGTCGGGAAAATGAGCAAGATTTGACGGTCAGGCGAGGAATTAGGATTCTGTCGATTGTGCGATTTGCCGAGCGGCGGAAATTGCGGGAAGGGAAGAGACAGAGAAGAGATTGGTCATTGGTTATTTGGCCGCACTAACCCGAAGCGTGAGCTTTGAAGTTGCGCTATTGCAGTTCCGCCCCGAAGGGGCAGCCATAAATCAGCCCAGGGCAAGCGACCAACGGGAGCGTCGCCCTGGGTTTGCTGTAGTAAAATCGTAAGCCCTGAAAGGGCGAAACTATCTTGATCGGCTTGCAAGTGTCGCCCTTACAGGGCTTCAGAATCTCAGAAATCCGTACCCAGGGCGTTGCCCTGGGCTGGCATATTGCTGCCCCTTTGGGGCGGAAACGCAGAACAGCGCAACTTCAATAAGCATGAGCGAGGGCGGACGTTTCACGCGACCGTGAATCAAGAACGTCTTGATGCGTCCGCCCTCGCTCACGCTTCGAAATTAATGTGGCCTTCTCCAAATGATCAACGACCAATAACCAATAACCAATTTCTTCTGCGAACTATGCTGCGCGGGACATCGGCATTGGCATGAGTGATCTCTGCGTCGCATGAACCATGACCTTCGACACCGCACGAGCCGTGTCTTCCATGTCCGGTTCGCTGAGTGTTGGGTGGACCATAAACATCAAACTGGTTTCGCCCATCTCTCGAGCATTCGGCAATCGTTGAGCTGGCATCAGGCCAACGGCAGCGAAAGCTGTCTCTTGATAGATCTCGCAGCAGACTCCGCTACCACAGGGAATCCCTTCCTTCTGCAAGCCTTTGACGATGAGGTCGCGAGTCCAGCCGGCTTGAAGCCGTTCCGGACGAATGAAGGCGTAATGCTTGTAATAGCTGTGTTCGCAATCACTGCTGGGAATCGCGGTGCGGATTCCAGGGACGCCTCGGAGCGCTTGATCGAGCACTCCTGCGTTCCGTCGGCGAGCGGTCACCCAATTGGGCAACTCACGCAACGCGACCCGGCCGATCGCCGCCTGCATTTCGGTCATGCGCCAGTTCGTCCCCAGTGACTCATGAGTCCATTTGAAGATCGTCGGGTGCTCGCGGTTGTAGACTGCGTCCCAATCTTTGCCGTGATCTTTGTAGCTCCACGCACGGCCCCACAAATCTTTGCGATTCGTGGTAAGCATCCCGCCTTCACCGCCGGTGGTCATGATCTTGTCCTGACAGAACGAGAACGCGCCGATGTGCCCGATCGAACCAAGCGGCTGTCCTTTGTAAGTGGCTCCGTGAGCCTGAGCGCAGTCTTCGATCACAAACAGCCCGCGATCGTGAGCTAGATCCATGATCGAGTCCATGTCGCAGGGCCAACCTGCAATGTGGACTGGAATGATCGCTTTCGTGTTCGGTGTCAGCGCGGCCTCAATCGTCTCGGCAGAAAGGTTACCGCTGATCGGATCAACGTCCGCAAAGATCGGTCGTGCTCCGCGAGCCCACACGGCGCTGGCGGTCGCAATGAATGTTCGTGGCGGGACGATGACGTCATCTCCGGCACCGATCCCCAACGCCTGCAACGCCAGTTCGATTGCCAGCGTCCCGTTGGCCAGCGCAATCGCGTGCGAGCAATCGACGGCCTCCGCGAATTCCTTTTCAAACAGTCGGCATTCTTGCCCCGTCCAATAATTCACTTTGCCGCTCTTCAACACGGCCTGGACCGCATCGCATTGAGCTTCATCAAACACAGGCCACGGAGCAAACGGCTTCTGGCGTACCGAAACGCCCCCGTCGATCGCGAGAAAATCCATCGCGAGGTTCTTCATGTCGGAATCCTTTCCTAAAAAACCGCAGTCAATTGTGATTGGTTATCGGTCGTTGATCATTGGTCATTTGAAGGCTGCAAACGCAGAGCGGCCTCTTCCAAATGACCAATGATCAACGATCAATAACCAACGACAAATCCTTCCTTCTTCCTCTAAAAACTCCAGCGCAGCACTGTCGAACCCCACGAGTACCCCACCCCAAACCCCACCAGCATGATCCGGTCGCCCGTCTTCAAGCGTCCGGCTTTATGGGCCTCTTTGAGGGCGATCGGGATCGTCGAGGAAACGGTGTTCCCGCAGTGGCTCATGGAAACGTAAAAGCGATCCGGCGGGATTTCGATTTTGTCCCGCAGATGTCGCAGCATGTATTCGTTGGCTTGGTGGAAGACGAACAAGTCGAAATCGTCGAACGTCATCCCGGTTCGGTCGAGCGTGGCTTGCACGAGATCGGGAACGGCATCGAGTGTGAACAGGAAAATCTCCGGCCCGTTCATGTAGAGCGTCGGTGGGACCAGCGGATGTTCGTCGGCGTCTTCGTCTCCGCCGCCGCACGCGAAGCCCGCGACAGGCGATCGCATACCACCGGTCTTCACGATCAAGTTTTTGGCACCTCGTCCGTCCGTGCCATAAACGAACGGGCCGATCGCCGGATTCGGAATGTCTGCGGAGTCGCTCGCAGTCAGGAGCGTCGCGGCGGACGCATCACCGAACAGAGCGCGGACTGACATGTCGTTCGGCGTGATGAATTTGGTGTAGGTCTCGGCCGTGATCAGCAACACGTTCTTGGCCTGACCGGTTTCGATCAGGCCTTTCGCCAGCCCCAGACCATAGATGAATCCGGAGCAGCCGAGATTGAAATCAAATGCACCGCAGTTGGTTCGCAGCCCCAAGCGATGTTGCAACAAGCAAGCAGTGGTCGGCAAGAAGTAGTCGGGCGACTGAGTACACAGCATCAAGAAGTCGATGTCGTCCGGCTGACAAGCTCCCGACTCGAACATCAGCGTCGCGGCCTTGAACGCGAGGTCCGACGCGAGTTCGCCCTCTTCTGAGATACGACGTTCTTCGATGCCGGTTTTGCTTTGAATCTTTTGCGGCGTCCAATTGGGAGCAACCTCGCAGAGCTGCGGATTGTCCAATATGAGCGGCGGCAAGTAGTACTCAATGGCTTTCAGGATTACCTGCATGGGAGCATGTCTCGACGGGAATTGGATCGCATCGTGCGGCGTCATCCATCCATGATCACATTCATGGCGAGCGGGGCGGCATCAGCCCTGCGGTTCTGTTGCGAATGCACCGGGGGGCTGACGCCACCCCGCTCGCCTGAGCTCATCCGTGATCGGGCGAGGATAGCCGCAGTCACTATCAGGCTGCCATCTTCAACAGCGGCGTTTCGACTTCGGTCTGATCCACATCGATTGCCTGCAACAGGTCAGCCACCGTGTCGCTGTGGAGGATCGTGGTCGGAGAAACCGACACACCGAACTCGTCGTCGATCGTGGCGATCAGTCCGATGAAAGTGAGAGAACTCCAACCGGGAATCTCTTTCAACACGGACGTCAGTTGAATCGTGCCGGCATCGACTTCAAACAAGTCGTGCAGCGCGGCCAGAAAGCTGGAATTGCGCATGAGAAGGCTCCTGCAATTGCCTGGAGGTGGGAAAGGTGGAAGGAAGGGAACGGAATCGTGATCAGTCGTGCCGACGGCGAGTCGCAAAGGACTATTTGCCGAGTCGGCCTATTGAGAGGCGGCGGCTTGTATCAGACGCCCTAAATCGCGGCAACATGAGTTTTCACCACGCTCGCCCTCGCTCACGCTGCGGATTACTGAGGCGACGCGGGCTTCGCGACGAACAGCAAAACTTGCAGCACAAGAAACACGATCAGCGGTGCCAGCCAAGCTAATCGCAGCACGCGCATCAGCGTGTCCCAACCGGAACCTCTGGCCGGAGCCAACAGCGTGCGGTGATCAGCGGCGATGATTCCTTGAGCCTGCAATCGTGCGACGATTTCCGTACGACGACGCTGATCCAACTCTAGCGATGACGGGCTGTCGCTCGGTTCGAGGTAGACCGACTTTGGTTCTTCCTTCAAACGTTCGGCCAGTCGATCGATGCGCGTCTGAGCCTTTGCGGTTAAGGCGGCTGTGCGAGACTCAAAATCGGATTCTGTCAGTAACATGCCGGCGGCAGACGATTCTTTGACCGCTCGGTCGCGCGAGTCCAGCATCGAACCGAGTCCCAGCAAACCGAGCATCAAGAACAACGTCAGCAGCAACAGGCCGCAGCCCATCGCGGTCATCTGCGTCTTGAATTGGGATCGTTCCGACAACGTCTCGAAGTGCAAGTCGATTGTCCGCCGCCGCCGCAACGAACGCCGAGCCGCATCCAGCACGTCAAACACACGCACCGCCTCTGGCCAATCCGGTTGAGCGGCTTGCTCGTGACGACAGGCCGCGACAAATGACTCGATCAACCGCGTCGGGATCAGAGAAACGTAGGACGAGCACTCTTGCCCGTCATTCGGCGCTCGACGGGCAAGAGTGCCCGTCCTACGAGGTTGTTCTTGATCCTTTTCAAACAAGCAATGTTCAATAGTTTGTGAGCCTTGCTCAGTCTCAACCGTCAGACGCCAACTTGGGCGATCGCCACGTCGAGCGGTCCACGTCGCATCAGGCAAACCGGCTCCGGCCAATGTCAGCGTCGCTTGCGAGCAGCCTTGCTCAGTCTGCCCCGATCGCAGCGACGTCACTTGGTCGTAATTGCCTCCCAACCAACGGAGCACATCAATATCGGCGACGGCCGCCGCTTCGATCTCGCGTTCGCCGAGCAAGGTCGATGCTCCGCGCGGCTGAGGGAGTTCCACTTCCACCTGAATCCGTCGGGCCGTTCCAAGTTCTCCCGAAACCATCCGCTGTGACAACGACAACAACTCGGGATCGGCTCGATGCACGAACGCAGGCATCAGCACGACATGCGAATCATCGCGGATCAACGACAGCTCGTAACCACAGGCCGCTCCGAACTCGGCTTGCGGGATGATCAACAACGGCTTGCCGGAGGACGCCAGTTGCTTCGCTGCCGACTGCACCTCGTCGCTGTCCCCCGCCACGATCACTACCTCAACGGCGGCGTCGATCAGAATGTCTTCCCACTGGCTCAGAGGAAGTGACGCGATTGCCGCGATGCGCGAACGAAGCGTTTCAGCGAGCGCGGCTCGAACCAGCTTGTGCCCGGTTTGCTGAACCGCTTCGATCAACGGCAACGCGGCAGGATCGTCACCGAGCAATGCGAAATTCATGGGGTCGTATCCTAAGTTTGCTCGATCATCGCCCGAATCGTCGCTGCCGTCACTGAGCGGATCACGCCGCGCTCTGTAATGATCGCGGTGATTAGTTCGGCGGGAGTCACATCGAAGGCGGGATTGTAAACGTCGATCCCGTCCGGTGCCGTTTGCCGACCGAAGCCGCGAGTGATCTCGTCCGGCGAACGCTCTTCGATCGGGATTTGCTCGCCGCACGACAGCGACAGATCAAACGTGTTCGACGGAGCCGCGACGTAAAACGGGACACCATGCGCCTTCGCCAAACAGGCGACGGAATACGTCCCGATTTTGTTGGCCGTGTCGCCGTTTGCCGCGATTCGATCCGCCCCAACGATTACTGCCTGTACTTTTTTTTGCCGCATGACGGTCGCGGCCATTGAGTCGCAAATCAACGTGACCTGGACGCCACGTTGATACAGTTCCCAAGCCGTCAACCGCGCCCCTTGCAGCAACGGTCGCGTCTCATCGGCGAACACGCGCAACTTTTTGCCGCTGGCAATTGCCGCATAGATCACCGCCAGTGCCGTCCCGTCGCCCGCTGTTGCCAACGCTCCGGCGTTGCAATGCGTCAGAATTCCGTCGCCGTCGTGCAGCAACTCCGCACCGTGCCGACCGATCTCCGCACACATCGACCGATCTTCCGCCTCGATCGCTTTCGCCTCATCCAGCAACGCGAGGACGACCTCTTGCGGTGAAGCCTGCGGCATCCGTTCGGCCACTTTCCGCTGACGGTCCAAGGCCCAAAACAAATTGACCGCCGTCGGTCGGCTCGCTGCCAAACGGTCAATCACCGCATTAAGCCGTGCATCGAATTGGACCCGCAGAGAACTTTCGGAAGCCGCCGATACAAGCCCGACGCGCAAGCGAGTGACTGAGTCCATCGTCGTCGGAGATTCGTTGGAGTCGATCCCTCGCTCGCGCGTCGGGCTTGTCTGCGTGACTCGATTTCCGCTCGCTGCGTCGCTCACTCCCAGCACAACTCCATAAGCAGCAGCAACGCCGATTGCCGGAGCCCCTCGAACTCGCAGCGACTGAATCGCCTCGAACACTTGCTCGACCGTCTGGCAATCGATCATTCGAACGTCATTCGGCAACAGCGTCTGATCGAGCAACCGCAGCAAACCCTCCGTCCCGCCGAGCCATTCGACGACGAGCAGCTTACTTGTGTTCGTTGAATCAACAGTCATCGACACGGTGGCGACCTCAGGACTTTCGGTTTCGATGGTTACCAAGTCGCCATCGGTGGGGGCTACTTGCGAGTCATTTGTTGCCTCCGTGAGTGGAGATGTCGGAAGCGAGGCTGTCGGTTCCACATTCGCAGTCGTTTGACTGGCTTGATCTCGGAATGCGCCAGCTTCAACTACGTGGTCGCTGCCACTGTTTTTTGGGGCTCTTCATCCTCATCATCGTCGAACGGCTTCGGCTTCGGGAACCACTGGCAGACGAGGATGCCCATTTCATACAGGAAGATCAGCGGCACCATCATCATGACCATGCTGTAGGGCTCGGCCGGAGTGAGGATCATCGAGAGGATTGTGATCACCAAAATCGCGATGCGGCGTTTCTCGCGGTAGTCGGTCACTTTGAAGATCGACAGTCGTTCGAGGAACAGCATGACCAGCGGCAGTTGAAAGCTGATGCCAAACATCACCGGCAACATGATGGCAAAGTCGATCCAGTCGGCGATGCGAATTTGCGTCTGAAACTTCAGCGAGTCGGAGAACGCCAGCAGAAACTCTAGCACGAACGGGAAGACACAAAAGAAGCAGAAGACCGCGCCGCCCATGAACAGAAACGTGCTGAAGGGAAGATAGATGTGGATGTATTTTCTTTCGTGTGGATACAGCCCCGCTGCCACGAAGAGCCACGCTTGATAGAAGACCCACGGGCTGGAAAAAACCAAACCGGCCACGAATGAGACCTTCATCCAAGTCATGAAGCCCTCCTGAACCGTGAGCACGATCGGGCGTTGCTGCATCTCGACTGTTTTTTGGAGTTGCTCAAATTCCGGTGCGGTGATTTGAATGGCGATCAACTTTGGCGCGGCGTCTGGCTTGTCCGGCGTTGCTTCCGTTGCGGCGATCGAGCCTTTGTCTGTCGGCTTCACCGCAGGCAGGTTGCTGGCGGCTGACCCAACACCGGGATTTGCTGCGGCGGCGGCGGGAAATCGCTCGGCGTCGAACTGATGCAGCGCGTGGATCAGGTCCACAGGATTGATGGTGATGGTGATCATTTTCTGATCGGCATTCACTTCCGCCGCCTTCGGCTTTGGTGGCGGCTCGGCAGACGGCTTGCCCTCCCACCAGTCCTTCGCCTTTTGCAGAGAAAACATCTGCGAGACTTCGTCAGTGATCTTGGTTCCCTGGCCGCGTGCTCGAAGCGCGTCTTCGATCGGCTTGCGAACGATGGCCATGACGTTGTCGCCGAAGTACATCGTCACACAGGTCACGAGCGTCAGCCCGACGACCGCTTTCCACAAACGAATTCGCAGCTCTTCGAGGTGTTCCCCGAAGGTCATCGTCGTATCGTCAAACAGGTCTCTCGCTTGTCTCTTGCTCATGACAGACTCTCCGCGCGGTGGCCGAAAGGATGCAGGCACTCGCGCGAGCCGTTGAAACAGGTCAGCCAAACGGCCCAAACAGGCCGTCGCTCAACTAGCCAGCTCGCGGTGGTCCCCGGTGATCGACTTGGCCAACGTTGTTCGACGCTTCACCAAGTCGGGCATCGGATGGTCCACTCGCTTCACCCGCTGGCAGGAGCAGGAACTGGGAGCGGCCGACAGCGGAGGATTGTAGGCACGGCATCACTACGAGTGAAACGCAAAAACCAGCCAGATTCTGGTCGCCACCCAGAGTTACGCCGCTTCGAGTTGATCACCGGCGAGACAGGCCATCGTGTAAAGCAGACGTTGTTCTTCACAGCGTGCGAGATAATCGGGGGGCATCGCCGCCACCACACGGTCGTCAAATTCGAGAATGAATTTCTGATTCGGCTTTTTGCCGCTCAACTCGATGATGGTCGCGATCCAGCCAGCGAATGAGATATCGGGAAAGTCTGGCGACGACACGCCTTCCTTCACCCGAACTCGGGAACCGACCGCCAATTTGCTGGGAGTAGAACTGTTCATGACGCCTCGTGTGTCGCAGCGAAGCAAAAATGACAACGTGCAAACTGGCCCGCGAAGTGAAACACCAATCCGAAAAGCGGGCGGAATATAGTGGCCCCCCCTTTCGCTCGCCAAGTCCTTCGCGTCGGTGAAGTGGTGAGATACAGAATCGTTATTGCCAGTACTTCAGGGACGGCATCGACAAGAAACCTACCACATGACCTTGGTTGGCACCTCCACCATGCACCGCTAGCATTCCCCACCAATCCGGCCGAATGGCGAAATAGGCAGACGCACAGGACTTAAAATCCTGGGTCCCGAAAGGGGCGTGCGGGTTCGATTCCCGCTTCGGCTACTGAACAGATCGAGTTGTCTCGCCTGCGGAAAAACATCTCGGCAGGTCCGGCACTGCCACGCCGGTGAACCGATCGCAGGTGTGATGTAACGGCCTGCGGAACATCGAGCGCCACGGCTCGGTGAGCCATGTGAACGGTCGCAGGCCTCGCAAGACTCACACGGCTGACACCGCAGTGGCTCGCGATCAAACCTTTTCAGTAGGCTGATGGGCTAATCCGTTCTTGACGTGCCCGTTGTGTGGCCTGCCGCAATAAGTCGGTCGAAGGCTCCCGGCTTCGATCCGTGGACGAGTAACATGCCGTGCTGAAATGCACTGGGCTGAGTGGTGTCCCCTTCGAGTCTTCCTTGTGCCCCCGAAGCGGTCGCCATTCAGGAATTCGGCCGGATGGAACGTTTCCAAAGGAATGCCATGAATAAGCCGTTTGCTCGCCTCCCCAGTTGGCAGTTGTTTCGAGGATCGGTGACGCGTCGTCTTCGGCGACGGTCAGGGTGGTCTGTGAATTTCGTGGAGGTGCTCGAAGATCGCTCGCTGTTGTCGGCGTTCAGCGTGCAGCAGTCGGAAATTCAGCAGGTCAGCACGGCGTCCACCTCGCTGGTGGCGTTTGGTTCGACGTGGAAATACCTCGACAATGGCACCGATCAAGGGACCGCCTGGCGAGCGGCATCGTTCAACGATTCGGTCTGGGCGTCCGGGCCGAGCAAACTGGGCTACGGCGATGCGAACGCCACCACCGTCAGCTTCGGACCCAGTTCGACCAACAAGTACGTCACGACCTATTTCCGGCAGTCGTTCAACATCGCCAACCCGGCGGCCTTGAGCACACTCAACCTGGGTGTCGTCCGCGACGATGGCGTGGCCGTGTATCTCAACGGCGTGGAGATCGTCCGCAACAACCTCGCGGCGGGCGCGGCGTTCAACACGCTCGCACCGTCGCCTGCCATTGACGGCGCAAATGAGACCACGGCGCAGACCTCTTCGGTGTCGGTGGCCTCGTTGCCGGCCGGCACGTTGGTCGCGGGGACCAACATCTTGGCGGCGGAGATTCACCAACAGGCGGTGACCAGTTCGGACATCGGCTTCAATTTCGAGATGACCGGCGTCGGGACCACGCTCGATTTCACCGTCGATTTCAATCAGCAGTTCAACGCCGCCACGCTCGCCGTCGGCGACTTGCTCATCGACGGTGCGGCGACCGCCAGCAGCCTCACCCTCGTCGATGCCGATACCGCCACGTTTCGGCTGGGAGCGCTGGCCGCCGGATCGCACACGATCTCGCTGCCCGCCGGATCGGTGCTGGCCACGGATGCGACGCCACTCGATGTCTTCTCGCGGACCTTCACGGTCGCGACCGCAACGCAGTACGCGTTCAATCACAACCCGCGCTTGCAGCTTGGTAACGCGCCACTGATCGGGTACGCGGGCAGCGCGACCGATCAAATGGAGGTGCTGTGGCAGACGGTCTCCGCAGGCAGCGGCACGCAGGATTCGTTCACGGTCGAGTTTCGGCTGGCCGGTTCCGGTGGAGCGTGGCTGGCGACACCGGCAACTAGCTCGATCAACACTGGCATCGGCGGGCGAATTAATCACTTCACGACGATGACCGGGCTGAGCTATTCGACGCAGTACGAATACCGCGTACGGCACATGCAGGCGGATGTGCTCGTCAACCAGTTCAGCGACACGTTTCTCACACGCAACCCAGCGGGAGACGCAGCGACGTTCACGTTCGCGACCTACGGTGACTCAGCGTCGCTGAGTGCCGTCACGAATTTTCGAAATGTGCAGAACCAGATCAACCAGCTCGATCCGCGGTTCGTCGTGCTGCTCGGCGACAACGTGTATGACGTCGGTTCGCACACGGAATCCGATGCGCGGTTCGATCCCGATCTGAACCCCGAAGCGGCCGATTGGATGGCCAGCCACGTCGATTACATCGGCTACGGCAATCACGACATCGGCACCGCCAGCGGCCAACCCAGCGAAGAGAACTTCTCGGTCCCCGTGCAAGTCGCCGGAGTGAACGCTCCCGCCGCGCCGCCCGCTACCGAAGAGCCGGAACACAACTACTCGTTCGATTACGGCAACGTCCACTTCGTGACCTTCGACACCAACAGCCTGAGCAACGCCACGCGGCTGGACGCGCTGCTGGACTGGGTTGAAGCGGACCTCGCGGCTTCGACCGCGACCTGGAAGATCGTCTACGGCCACCATCCTGTCGGCGGCTCGCCCGACAAGCCGGAAAGCCCGGCCGACAACTACTACCAGCAGGTCGTGCCGCGGCTGAAGGCGGCGGGCGTCTCGCTGTTCCTCACCGGGCACTCGCACACCTACCACTGGAGCTACCCGTTAATCGGCCAGAGCGGCGGGCAGGCGACCTTCGTCAACGACACCGACAAGAACTACGAGAATCATTCCGGGTTGGTGCAACTCGTCTCTGGTTTGGGAGGCCGAGAAATTCGGACGGGGACGTTCACGCAGTTCCCGTTCATCGCTTCCGGCTACTCGGCCAGCACGACCCCCGTAGCTGAATACGGCTTCACACAGATCGACGTCACGCCGACGCAGCTCGTGGTGAAATACATCGCGGCCGACAACGGCGCGGTGATTGATCAATTTTTCATCACCAGCCCGACCGGCAACGCGCCTCCGACCATCAGCGACATCGCGAATCAGTCCACCAACGAAGACACTGCGACCGGATCGCTGGCCTTCACGATCGGCGACATTGAGACGGCAGCGGGATCGCTCACGGTCACGGCGACATCGTCCAACACCACGCTGGTCCCGAACGCCAATCTGGTGCTCGGCGGCAGCGGCGCGAATCGCACGCTCACCGCCACGCCCGCCGCGAATCAATCGGGCACGGCCACGATTACCGTCACCGTGACGGACGGCAACGGCGTGACGGCGACCGACACGTTCCTGTTGACGGTCAACGCGATCAACGATCTGCCGACCATCAGCAACATTGCCGATCAAACCACGAGCATCAACACGGCGACTAGCGCGCTCCCCTTCACGATCGGCGACGTGGAAACGGCGGCGGGATCGCTCACGGTGACGGCCACATCGTCCAACACCACGCTGGTCGCGAATGCCAACTTGGTCCTCGGCGGCAGCGGAGCGAATCGCACACTCACCGCCACGCCCGCCGCCAATCAGACGGGAACGGCGACGATCACCGTCACCGTCACCGACGGCAATGCCGCGACCGCCTCCGACACGTTCGTCTTGACAGTGTTGGCCAGCACGAAGTTTTTCGTAGTCGATAATGGCGTCGATGACACGTTCCAATACACCGCGACCGGCACGTTGACGCTGAACCACAACTTGGCCAGCACGAACCTCGATCCCAAGGGGGTTGTCACCAGCCTCGACGGCTCGACGGTCTGGGTGCTCGACGGCAAGAAGATCGTGTTCGTCTACAATGCCAGCGGCACGCTGCTGGGATCGTGGACCACGACCAGTCCGAAAACACCGACCGGCATTGCCACCAACGGCACGGACCTGTGGATCGTCGATAAGGGGAACGACCGCGTTTACTACTACGCCGGAGCGGCCTCACGACTCACCGGTTCCGCGACGGCCACCTCCAGCTTTGCCTTGGGCAGCGGCAACACCACGCCGGAAGGGATCACCACGAACGGCACGACGCTGTGGGTCGTGAACTCAGCCACCACCGACAAGGTGTTCGTCTACACGACGGCCGGCGCGCTGCAAGGTTCGTGGACCATCGGCAACACGACGCCGACCGGCTTGACCATCGACCCCAGTGGCACGAGCCAAAGCCTCTGGATCGTCGATAGCGGTACCGACCGCGTCTACGAGTACACGAACGCACGCTCGCGCATCTCCGGCAGCCAAGCGGCGGCCACGTCATTCGCTCTGGCGGCCGGCAACACCAGCCCGCAAGACATTGCCGATCCCCGCACTTTTCTGACCGCGACGACAGCAGCGGCAAGCTCCGCTCCGTTCATTCCCCTGCCGACACGCCTTGGAGATGCGCGGCGTGACTTCATCGCCAAAGTGGTCCTTGCGTATTCCGAGTCTCGTCCAACGGATCGCAGCGGCACAGCGGCCACCATTCGCCAGCTCGTCGCCACCTGGAACACTCTGGCCCAAGAGGCGACGGCGCGTGGGACAACTCGAACAACACCGTCCTTGAGTGGCCGATTGACGCTGGACCAACTGTTCGCCGAAGAGAACTGGTTGAATCTTTTGCAGAATGTTTGATTGCCATCCACTTCTCGTCCTTCTGTTGAAAAACGATTCGGATTGGAACAGAAGGTCGCAAAGAGCGCGAAGGTGAGCAGCCTTGAGAATTCGTAGCACGGGCACTCTTGCCCGTCGAAAGTTTTCCGGATGAGACGGGCAAGAGTGCCAGTCCTACGGGTTGTTCAACACTCCGCCTTGTTGAGAATGTGCCAAATTCCCGCAAAAATCGTGCGATGTTTCGAGCCCCGATTCGGCTACTAAAAAAGGAAACCCGGCTTCTTGGGGGAAGCCGGGTCATGGGGAAGGATTCGATTTGGGTGACCGGGCTGATGCCGAACACCGCGAGGGAGGGAGAGAGATTCTGAGGAACAGGAGGGAGGGAGGAGGGAGAGACGTGACCTGGAGTTGTTGCTCTCGAACGCTGAGGAGAGAGAGTTCAGCGAGTTCAAGGGCAGGGGGTGGGGGTGGAAGAGAGAACGTTGCTTTTCGTACCACAGGCGACTCGCCTGTGATTTCCTCGGAGACGCAACACAGACGAGCCGCCTGTGCTACGTTTGAAACCAGTACTAATCAATCTCCGCGACCGTGATCGTCGGAGTCATTTGCGGTGAGCGTTGAATGGGCTTCGCCGCGTTGATGGTCGAGGTTGGACGCCAGCCGCCAACACGAACCGAATCCGGAGCTTTGGCGGCGACGAATCGAATCGTCCCCTTCGGCAAATCGCTCTTGTTGGCTCGGCTGGTGCCATTGATTTCATCGTCTGCCGAACTGTTGCGTTCGAGCGAAGCGCCTTTGCCTGGGGTCTCGTCATTACGCGAATCGGTGGTGCGACTCTTGTCAGACTCACGTGAGGCGGATTGCTTCTTCGGAACAGCCTGGGCGTTGACCGGATCGGGTGTGGGCATCAACGCGGTGTTGGTCACTGCCGGGGCGTATGCCATCGCGCTTCCGGCCGGAACCAGCCGATAGGTTGTGCGAGTGGTCGGGACCGACTTCACGACTGTCACCGGCTGCATGACGACAACTTCTTCATCCACATAATCAATCGTGTTGACGGCCACTTTGCGCGTCGATTGCACGGCGACTGTTCGATTGACGTTGTATGTCATTTGCTTCGTGCCGTGGACGGCGACTCGGCGTGTGGTCGGAACTTGTTGTGTCACGACCTGCGATTGGTACTCACGAGTCGCATACTGCGACGGAATCAACGCCTGACGCATGGCAAAGCCCGTGCGATTCATCTCACCGACGAATCCTTGGCGGTTGTCGTATTGGCACGGGGAAATCTTTTGATTGCAGTGCCACTTGGTGACCCACTGGCCGCAGTTGCGTTGTACCGTGTGGCTCTCGGTGATGTTTTGATAAGCCACCGTCGGCACACTGACCGTCTGCGGTTCGCAGACTTGTTGGTATTCGGTCACCGGTTGATCGACATAGGTCGTCCGCGTGATCGGCTTGCGAACCGTTTGCCGTACCTGACGGTACTCGGTGACGGGAACTTGCCGCATGACAGTCTCTGTCACCGGTTGAGCCACCATCGCAGGCGCACAAACCGGTGCATAAGCAATCGGTGCGCATCCACAAGAGTTATTGTTGATCATTGCTGCGGGGGCGACACCGCAGGCTCCGCTGCTGCATCCACCGTAAGACACCGGCGAATACATCGACGGAGTTGGCCCGCAAGGGCACGGCGTGAACAGTCCGCGGAACGGAAACCACTGAGCCGATGCCGTGTTGGCCGAAGCCAAACAGAGCAAAGCTCCCAATGCCGGAGCGAGTCGAGACAGCTTCACTGTCATGGCACCATCCTAAGTCGAGTGCGAGGTGGGACGAGTGAGATTGCCGGAAGACGGATGTCTTGTCGGAGGGGACACAGCTTGTCGGAAGGAGACTGAGAAGTGACGCAGCGGGCAGTGAGTTGACCGATCAGTTTTGAGCGGCCATTCGTGCTGCTTGCTGCGTGAGGCGGGTGTTTATGAGAATCTAAAAAACGGGTCAAGACGGCTCGGTCGAAATGCCGACACGCCTTCATCATTTTGTAAAACCAACAAAAAACGCCGGAGATTTGGGCCTCTCCGGCGTTTTAGGTAGAGTTGGAAATGCGGCCTCAATCACTTGCCGCGTATCGCCCAGAGGGCTTCAAAGCTGCGCAGATACAACGTTCCGTTCGAGATCACCGGAGACGCGCTCATGGCCTCACCGATCTCGTTTTCGGCAATGACCTCAAACGATTTCCCCGTCTTGATGACCGTGACGAGGCCGCCTCGCGCGGTCAAATAAATCTTCCCGTCGGCATATAACGGCGACGCTCGGTAGCGATCACTATGAGCTCGCTTGAGATAAATTTGCTCGCCCGTTTTTTCATCGAGGCAATGCACTTGGCCGTCCTGCATGCAAAGATAAACCAACCCGTCATGAATCAACGGCGACGGCACATCGGGAGTCTTCGCATGTTTCCACAGATGCGCGTCGTCGTTGTTGGTGATGTCCCCTTTGCCATTCGGTTTGAGGGCCAACACGGGAGCCCCTTTCGCCGTCGGCACGATCACGATTCCCTTGCTCGTCACCGGTGAGGCAACAAATCGCAGCGTCGGGTCGTACTTCGTTTTCACATTCAGGTTGCCGCAACGCCACAGCTCATGACCGTCCGTCAAATCGTGAGCCACGATGAAGTCTGCTCCGTGACTGAGCAGAAACTTGCTCTCACCGTCGTCGTACAAAGTGGGCGAGGCGTAAGAGTGTTCGTTTTCCGCGATCGCATCGCTCGGCCGGTCGCGTTTCCAGATTTCCTTGCCGGTTTTCTTGTCCAAGCAAACCACCACCGCCTCGCGCGTCTTCGCGTTTCCGTCACCGTGAATGAGTTGTAAATACAACTGGTCGCCATCCAGCAACGGGGTCGAGGTCATTCCAAACTGGATGCTGAACTTGCCGTAGCGGTCCTGCAAATCGAACTTCCAAACTTCTTTCCCCTCGACCGAGTAACACCCCAGAACTCCGTTGGCCAGCATGGCCCAAACGTGTTCGCCGTCGGTGCTCGGTGAATTCGACGCCGAATTTCCTTCATCACTCCGCACGTCTTTATTGCCGCTCGACATGACCTGTCGCCACTTCTCTTTTCCATCCGTCCCCACGCAAAGCAGCAGCAAGTCGCCCGAACCTTTATCGACCGACGTCAGAAAAATTCGCTCACCCCAAACCGCTGGCGTCGCCCCACCCGCTCCCGGCAGAGGCAATCGCCACGAGACATTTTCCGTCTTCGACCACTTCGTCGGCGTGTTCGTCTCGTTCGAGTGGCCGTTGTGTTTCGCCCCGCGCCATTGCGGCCAGTTCTCTCCGCGGACGGTATCACCGGCCGTGATCAATCCAACCGCCGCGACCAAAACCAATCCCGCAAAACGAGCCTTGAATAACTTCACTAACTTCAACTTCATGCTGTCTGTTCCTGCGAAAATGGTTTTCAAATCCGTACCGCAACGCGGCCCGCGTTAGCCACTGGTTCATGGCCGCTTTTATCGCCGAGTAGTGTCCGAGCTGCCTTGTGGAGCGTCAATCATCCGCACGGAGTCTTCCAGATTGCCAAATTGTCAGCGCGCGGCTTAAGGTACTCATGAATTCCTTGGGAGGCAGAATCGCGATGACAATGGTGCAACTTTACTCCGACTCGGTCCACGTCCCAATCTGGGTCAATGACCTGGATTCGTTTCGTCAGTGGATGCACTCCGACGAAGCGCCGGAAAAGTGTCCGATCTTTTTCCTCGCAGGAGAGGTGTGGTTGGATATGAGCAAAGAGCAATTCTTCTCACACAACCAAATGAAGAAGACCATCTTCGGAGTGCTGGCGGGACTCGAAAAACAGGCGCGAGGACGATTCATTCCCGACGGGATGCTCGTGACCAATGAAGCCGCTGACCTCTCCGGCAATCCCGATGGAGTGTTCGTGAGCAATGACAGTTTTCGCACCGGCCGAGTGAAACTGATCGAAGGCAAAGAGGACGGCTACGTCGAACTCGAAGGCACTCCCGACATGGTGCTGGAAGTGGTCAGTGACAGTTCGGTGGAGAAGGACAACGAACTGCTGATGGATCTCTATTGGAAAGCCGGCATCCGTGAGTACTGGCTGGTGGACGCTCGCGGCGAGCGGATCGAGTTCCAAATTCTTCATCACACCACTCGCGGCTACGTGGCAACTCGTCCCACTGGCCGCTGGCGAAAGTCCGCTGTCTACGGCAAATCCTTCCGCCTCACTCGCCAACTCGATGACTTGGGGCATCCCGACTTCACACTCGATGTGAAGTAGTCAATTCACTTCGCTGCGTTTGCTGGCAGCCACCCAAGTCCGAAGCAATCGGGGCAGACGAAATGAGGAAACGGCGGCTGCAACCACCCCGTCGTTTTGCAAACTTGGCAATCGGTCGCGATTGGTGGCCGACGCGGCAACCATTCAGCAAGCTCTCGCACTCGTGATGCAGCAATCGCGATGGAACTGATCTTTCGCGGACCATCGGGAACTCGTTCAACAACTCCTTCTAAATCCACCCCACACGTCCACGACCAAATTTCAACCGCCTCATCCAGATAGTCACTTCCACCCGGCCCACCGCACAGAAGGTATCCAAGAAACTCGCTGTCATTTCCGGAATGCTTTGAGCGAGCTTCAACAAAGAGCCGCTGCACGTAAGTCGTCAGGAATTGGGCCAAGAAGCAGCATGGCATCACCTCGTCGAAATGTATTTGCCAGCAGACGATCAAGCTTCGTCAATTTTCACCAAGTAACTCATCAAAACAAACAGCCCTCGCACGAGTTGCCTCGTCGAGGGCTGTTTTAATCAGTGTGGTCTATCTTGGTTGAAGACGGCTGAGCCGTCGCGGCTTAGTAAATGTCTTCGTCGTGACCGTGGCCGCCGGACTTCTTGGCGTCCTTCGGCTTCTCGGCGATCAGCGCGTCGCTGGTGAGCAGCAGCGTCGAGACCGAGGCGGCGTTCTGCAATGCGGAACGAGTCACCTTGGTTGGGTCGATGATGCCGCTCTTGACGAGGTCTTCAAACTTGCCGGTCGCGGCGTTGTAGCCCTTGTTGCCGTCGAGTTCGAGAACCTTCTCGCAGATCACTCCGCCGTCCACACCCGCGTTGTCGGCGATTTGCGTCGCCGGAGCGCGGCAGGCTCGGAGGATGATGTTGTAGCCGACTTCTTCGTCTTGCTTGAGTCCCTTGGCTTTGACGCTGCCAGAGGCTCGCAGCAACGCCACGCCACCACCGGGCAGAATGCCCTCTTCGACGGCAGCGCGAGTCGCGTGCAGAGCGTCTTCGACGCGGGCCTTCTTCTCTTTCATTTCGGATTCGGTCGCGGCACCGACGTTGATCTGAGCCACACCACCGGACAACTTCGCAACTCGCTCTTCGAGCTTCTCTTTGTCGTAGTCGCTGGTGCTGCTTTCGAGTTCACGGCGAATCTGGTCGATGCGAGCCTTGATATCCGCAGTCTTGCCGGAGCCTTCGATGACCGTCGTGTTGTCCTTGTCGATGATGATCTTCTTCGCACGGCCCAGGTCGCTGAGTTGGACGTTTTCCAACTTGATCCCCAGGTCTTCGAAGATCGCGGTGCCACCGCACATGATCGCGAGGTCTTGCAGCATCGCCTTGCGACGATCGCCGTAGCCGGGTGACTTCACCGCGACGCACTTGAACGTGCCACGCAGCTTGTTGATGACCAGAGTCGCCAATGCTTCGCCTTCGACTTCTTCGGC
>JANNDA010000253.1:0-2120 GCA_031387195.1 Planctomyces sp.
GGGGGGGGGAATTGGTGGGGGGGTGCGTGGGGGGGGGTGTGGGGGGGGGGGGTTTGGTGGTTGGTGTTGGGGTTGGTGGGGGGGGTGGTGGTGGTGGTGGTGATGGCATGATGTTGCTCCTTTCGAGGTCTGGAAAAAGGAAACGGCGACTGCTCGCGGAGCAGTTCAACAAATCTACCTGAATGATTCAACTCAACTGGCATTTTTAGCAGAGATGAAATCTGTGTCACGCACTCAGCATGGTATGCCGTAATACTGGCTCGCTTCGCGAAGTTGTCGGCGAATGGCTCCGTTGATCGTGCTGTCGCTCGGTGGAACGTTCCAAACGGCGGTGTCAGAGTCGTTCGAGCTTGAGAACTGGCGTTTGTCGAATCCCGAACCGCCATAACAGAAGTGAAGAATTCTCGGCCCAGCAGCATCCAGCGGCGGAAGCGAGTCCTCTCCATAGCAGTTCGTGACGCAGAGCTTGGTCATCAGCGGTTCGAGATTCAGCCGGTGCATGGCCATCACGACCGCCCACATCGTCGCGAGCCAGTCTTTGTGTGGATCGACACCGTTCGCGGAAGGGCTGTCATTGTCGGTTTCGGATGGTGGCGTGCCGAGGGTCGGAAACAGTTCCATCAGTTCAAACCATTCGTCGCTGAGTGGCTTCTGCAAGATTGTTGGGATGACGTGTGGGACTCCGCCGTTGACGATCGGTCGCCGCAGCTTCTCTGGTGCGATGCCCGCAGCGCGGCACACGTTGTCCAATGTCGGCTGGTACACGTCGGCGTCCGGTTCGAGATATCCCGCGAAATCAAAACTGACTTGCCTGTTGGTAAACGTCAGTTCTTGGAACGGGAGCGGTTGGAGAAAAAGCATGTCGGGATCGCACAGCACGATGTAGTCGGCATCGGTCTCGACGTGCCTCAGCGAGCCAGCGGTGTTGCGTGGCGGGTAGTGGACTCCGTCGATCTCGCGATAGCTCGGTGCCGTCTGCACGATGCCGCCGGAGGCTCGAATGCGCTCGAAGCCGGGAAGCAGCGGCTCGTCCTGTTTGTGAACCATCACGATCGGCGGACGGCCATGCTGCTTTAGGCACGAGTAATGAAACAACATGGCCTGCCAAGCCAGGTAGTGATTGTTTTCCGTGGAGACGACGATCTCATGCCGGGGCATCGTTCAACCTTTGCGCCGGAAGCGGCCCAGATGCAGTTTGGTCTGATGCTCGGCGAAGGGTTTTCCTTCGGCGTTCATGCCGAGCATGTAGTCGCGCTGCCAACCACTTTTGACGGTCGCTTCGTCGTTGTGGGCGAGTTCTTTGTTGAACACAGTTCGCGAGTCAGCCCACGATTCGTAAGCCTGTGCGAGTTTCCGATTCGACTGCAATGGTTGGCGAATCGGTTCCAGCGACTCGGCCAGTCCGCGCGGGACGGGCACGATCATGCAGATCGGGTCTCCCTGCTCGAAGCGAACCGTGTGGTTCTTGCGAGTCAACTTCCAATTCATCGTGAAGGTGGTTTCGCTCCAATCGGTTTCGACGACCGCTTCGAGTGGTTGTACGCCGTCCTTGATCCAGTTGGACGGGCCTTTGACCCACAGGTTGACGCCGTGCGGAGTCCGAAACAAATACGGCAGCGAGAAGGTGAGAACTCCCTCACCGAAGTGGCTGAAAATGCGATTCTCTCCGCTGCCGCGCGGCAGTCGTACCTTCACGTCAGTGATCTTCGATCCGCCGTTCCAACGGACGCTGAAATCGCTGGGGCAGCGAATGATCCAGCCCGACTGATTGGCGATCACCAACGGCAGGCAGCGGTAGGCAAATCGGTTCCCGCTCTGGTCCATCCATTCGCGATCGGTCGCAGCGGGTTCAATCGGCATGTCGTCGTGAGGGTGCAGGTCGAAGGCAACGAGTTGCGGTTTGCGTTTGGCCGGCATGATGACTCGTAATTGAGGTGAATGGCGGAACGAAAACCTGGAGTGAAGCGGCCTGCCGCGATGTAACCCGAAGCGTCAGCGAGGGCGAACTGTGACGACGCCCCATACGCACCAACTTAAGGAACTGCCGTAGGCAGAAAAGCAAGAAGCTCCTAATTCAGAACGGGTTATCTCACGACACGTTCGAGAAGAAAGGAGCTTCC
>JANNDA010000270.1:0-5477 GCA_031387195.1 Planctomyces sp.
ACAACCACAAGACCCACAATCGCCTCCGCACGACCGCATCCGTATGCGACTCACGCTCGCATTCCACAATCCGCTGCTCCGACTCCATCAACTTAATCCGCAACCATGCCATGATCCGCCTCCTTGCGAATGATCCAACGAGCCTCCTGCTCATCAACGATGAGTCTCCCAAAAACACTCCTTTCGGGAAACATCTCATTCAGGACCGCGTGGAGTATAATCATCGGTCATTGGTCATTTTTAAGGCCAATGACCAACGACCGATAACCAATGATCAATCTCTTCTCCAGTCACCGCTTCTACATCTTTCGGTGTCGCGTTCCCGCGTACGCTTCGTGATCACGGCGTTGTCGCGAGCGTTTGGATTCGTTGGTGTCGGCACAGACCACTTCATACAGCATCGCCCGCGCATTGCCCGATTTGCGGAGGATGCGACCGAGCCGTTGCCGAGCTTGCTTCGTCGAAGCCATGCCGCCGATCACGACGGCGACTTTCACTTCCGGCAGATCGACACCCTCGTCCAAGACTTGGTTGCAGACGAGCGCTGGATATGTCTCGGCCTGCAAGCCAGTGAGTACTTCGAGCCGCTCGACCTTGCCGCAGTGGCTGAGCAGGCAGGGAATCAGAAACCGTCGCGAGACCTCGCGGGCCATCGCGTTCGAGCCGGCAAAGACGATCACCGGGCTTCCCGCGTGCAGGCGGAACAAGTCTTCGAGCACTCGCAGCTTCTCCTCGGCGCGGTCCTCGATCGCCTGCTTCATCCGGAATGCTCGCAACGCACGACGCGAGGCCGGGGCGGTGCCGCTTTCCGAACAGAGCGTTTCCCAAGTGAAGCTCGGATCCTTCTCGCGACGTTCAACGATGAACTGCCGCACGTGCTGCGACAGCTCGTTGTAACGTTGCTGCTCTTCGTCGGAGAGATGCACGGGGACGCGAACGATTTCGTATTCGGCGAGCACTTTGCCGCGAGCATCCGACAGCTTCGTCTCGTGAGCCAGCGGCCCGATCAGCCAGTCGAGGTCCGAGTGTTTGCCGTCGGTTCGTTCCGGCGTCGCGGTCAAGCCGATACGGAGCGGCCGACATCCGCGCGGCATCGCGGCGGATCGCTCCCGGCAGATGATGACATTCGTCGAAGATCAGCAGACCAAACATCTGGCCCAGCCGCTCCATGTGAATGCAGGCGCTGTCGTAAGTCGTCACCGAGATCGGTCGCACGCGATACGTGTTGTCGCCGATGACCCCGGCGTCGAAGCACAAGCCCTGCAAGATCCGGCGATGCCATTGATACATCAGGTCGCGCACCGGCGCGACGACCAACGTGCTGACCGCCGTCTGCTGCATGATCGTCAGCGCGACCTCCGTTTTGCCGGTCCCAGTCGGCATCACGACGACCCCTTGCTTCGATGTCATCCAACCGGTCACAGCCGCCGCTTGGTCGGCTCGCAATGTGTGCAATTCGGACTTCGGCCACGTCACCTGCTTCCACAACGGCACTTCATCAACGAGCGGCCAACGTCCCTGAGCCAGTCGTGCTTGCAGCTTCGGATACTGCAACGCATCGCCACAGACTCGCGCGAGCGCCCCAGGCCCACGTGTCGTTGGGCAACAACGAATCGGCCAACGCTCGCGACGCTCGTTCCAACGTCAGCGTCCCCGCCGAGAAACTCAACCGAGCGGAGCGGTCTCGGTTCGGCGGCGATGACGTGGTTATGGGCATGATTGTGGAAATCGGGGTGAGTCAGAAGCGGGGTCAGTGTGTGTTGAGACTTCAAACAAGCTCGGTGGGGTTGCTTGATTGAGGCTTAGATCGGGAGGAGATTTACCACGGAGGCACGGAGAATGGCGAGCGAGGTCACATCCTGAAGAACTGATTGGCGAAGAGGAAGGGATTACGGAGAAGCGGAAATCAATTTGAGTGCGTCTTACAGATTCCAAATGGAATCTGCTCGCCCCCACCGACCCCGCGTCGGTGGAGCGATGACTGACAGCTAAAACCGAATGCAATCTTCTTCCTACGCCCCCGCCGACCCTGGTCGGTGGAGCGGTGACTGAAAGCTGGAGTCACGCAACAGCACCGCATTCAATCATCGCTCCACCGACCAGGGTCGGTGGGGGCGGACAAGAGTTTTGATCCACGGTTTAGCGTCCAATCAGCGCTCCACTGACGCGGGGTCAGTGGGGGCGAATCAGAACCGGCCGAACGTTTTCCTCTCCGTGTCTCCGTGGTGAATTCCTAACGACTCTTCTGGCTCACAATCCCCGGCGCGACCACGATCCGGTCGAGCTTGGCCTGCGCAGCGGCTCGCCCGTATTATCCTCGCCACGATTGCGGACGGATCCGCGACGTCCCGCCCTCCCCCGTTGCCCACCTGTCGGATTTCCGCATGACACCGTTGGCCCTCTCTGCCGATGCCGCGAACGCCGCGATGGTCACTCCGTTTGATTACACGCCGCAGACGCGAGTCGTCTTCGGGGCGGGAACCGTACAACGCTTGGGACCGTTCGCCGTCGAACTCGGTGGACGGCGAGTGCTGCTCGTCACCGACAAAGGCTTAGCTCGCGCGGGATATGAGCAACGTGGCGTCGATGCGCTGCAGGCGGCTGGCTTGCAGGTTGTCGTGTTCGACGATGTGCATTCCGAACCGACAACCGCTGACGTCGAGCGAGGATTCGCTGTTGCCCGCTCGGAAAACATTGACCTGATCGTCGGCTTCGGCGGCGGGAGCAGCATGGACTGCGCGAAGGGGATCAATTTTCTGCTCACGAACGGCGGTCGCATGGAAGACTACTGGGGGGTCGGCAAGGCGAGCAAACCGATGCTGCCGCTGATCGCTGTCCCCACGACGGCGGGAACGGGGAGCGAGGCGCAGTCGTTCGCGATCATCGCCAGTTCGACGACTCACATGAAGATGGCCTGCGGCGACAAAAAGGCGGCGGCGAAGATCGCGATCCTCGATCCCGTATTGACGCTGACGATGCCGCGAGCGGTGACGGCGGCGACTGGTATTGATGCCATCAGTCATGCGGTCGAATCGCATGTGACGAAACCGCGCACGACGATGTCGCAACTCTTCAGCCGCCGCGCGTGGCAGTTGTTGTCGCGAGGTTTGCCGCAGGTGTTGACGCTCGCCGGTGACGCCGCGCTGGCCGCTCGCGGCGACATGCTGTTGGGGGCTCATCTGGCGGGAGCGGCGATCGAGAATTCGATGCTCGGAGCAACGCACTCACTGGCGAATCCGCTGTCGGCTCATTTCGGAGTTACTCACGGCGTGGCAGTCGGGCTGATGTTGCCGCACGTCATTCGCTTCAATGCCGTTGCCGCGGGATTGTTGTATGGCGAGCTCGCTGCTGATGCGGGGCTGTGTTCGAGCGACGATCCGGAAGCGGGGCTGATTCTGTCCGACTACATCGCTGGGTTGTTTGTGCGTGCCGGATTACCCACCAGCTTGTCCGCGTGCCACGTGACTCGCGAGTTGATCCCGATCATGGCGGCGGAGGCAGCGGCTCAATGGACCGCCCAGTTCAATCCGCGTCCGGTCGATGTCCTCTGTTTGCAGGAGCTTTACGAATGCGCGATGTGATTTGTTTTAGAAGCGGGGTCGCAATGATTTCTCGATGTCTTGCGAGCACGACGCGAGAGCGAGTGATTTGCGACATCACCACTCGCTTGCGCGTCGTGCTAAAGATCAGAGAATTTATTGCGGTCCCGTTCGTAATCCTCACCAGCAGCTTCTTGCTGCTGATGGCAACGCAACTCACCGCCGACGACAAGTCTCCCTCAAACGTCATCGGCCCGAAGAGCTGGGCGACGTTTCGGCGTACTGCGGACTTGGCCGGTGTCGCCAGCAGTCCGCTCCCCACGAAGCTCAAACAAAAATGGAAGATCACGTCGAAGGACGGCTTCGCATCGACGGCGGCGATTGTCGGCGACCACGTTTACGTGGGGACGCTCAGCGGCGAGATGCTGTGCCTGAAACGAGAAACCGGCGACACGGTGTGGACCTATCGCACGGTCGATAAGGTCGAGAAGAACTCGTTTGCGCCTGGCTTTCAATCGTCTCCCGCCGTGACGGCAGAGGGAGTTTTCGCGGGTGACGAAGACGGCGTCTTCCATGCGATTGACCGCACAACGGGGAAGAAGAAATGGACCTACGCCTCGAACGGGCAGATCGTCGCGTCGGCGAATGTGGTGGGCGACAAGCTGATCTTCGGCTCGTACGACAGTTCGCTGTATTGCCTGAAGGAGACCGACGGGAAAGAGGTTTGGAAGTTTCAAACGGCCGATCGCGTGAATGGCTCGCCCGCCGTGTCGGACAAGCACACGTTCGTCACCGGCTGCGATCAACACATGCGGGTCATCAACATCGAAACCGGCGAGCAATTCGCCGACATGCCGCTGGAACGCTTCCTCATCGCGTCACCGGCGGTGAGCGGCGACATGCTTTACGTGGGAACTCACGAGGGCGAAGTGATCGCCCTCAATTGGCGCAAGCAAGAAATCGTCTGGCGATACTCCGATCCGAGCCGCGATCAACCGTATCACTCCTCCGCCGCGCTCACCGACAAATTCGTGCTCATCGGTGGCCAAGACAAACTGCTGCATTGCATCGACCGCAAGACCGGCACCGCCGCCTGGACCTTCGCCACACGCGGGCAAGTCAACAGCTCGCCGGTCGTCGTGGGCGACCGAGTCTTCGTGGGCTCGAAAGACGGATTTCTGTACGAGGTCAAGCTGGCCGACGGCAAGTTGATCGAGAAGTACCAGGTCGGCCGTGGGATCTCCGCGTCACCGGCGGTTGGCGAAGGTTGCCTCGTGCTGGGAGCGGAGGGAAACGACGGGGCGTTGGTCTGCTTTGGAGAATGAGGTTGATGAATCACGACCAACGCCTGAAGACCGTCCTGAAGGAATTTCTGCCGGAGTTCTTTCAGCTTTTCTTTCCCGAATGGGGCGCGGTGTTTGATTTCAGTCACGTCGTTTGGCTGGAACAGGAACTCTTCCCCGATCCGCCGGACGGGAAGCGGCGAGTGGCGGACTTGGTCGCTCAATTGCCGACGCTCAGGCCGATTCGGACATCCGCCGAGACGACCGAGCGGCATTTCATCGCGCTGATTCACTTGGAACTGGAAGCGAACGACTCCGTAGCGGTGATGCGACGGCGAATGCATCGCTACTACTCCGGCTTTCGAGATCAGCACAATCTCCCCGTGCTGCCGATTGCGGTGTACCTCAACGTAGGCCTGGATGGCGTCGGTACGGAAGTCTTGGCGGAACTCTTCGAGACAGAGGACGGCCAGCCAACTTTTGAAACGCTGACGTTTCGATACCTCTATGTGGGCCTGCCCGCACTCGCCGCAGAGAAGTACGTCGAGTGCGGCAACCCACTCGGAGCGGCGCTCAGCTCGCTGATGAAGACTCCCCGCGGCCAGCTCGTCTCAATGAAGGCGAAAGCGTTGCGGCAGCCCCGCCCGGCCCGGCC
>JANNDA010000302.1:0-9387 GCA_031387195.1 Planctomyces sp.
GGCGATCAAGGCCAGCAGTGGGTGGAAAATCTTGCTCATTGGTGTATTGTCACAACTTCAAATGATCGAAGGGATTTCACATTGGTTGTACCCCGCTAATGTCCCGAAGCGATGCTCCGGTGCCTGCGATTTTCTGAGTCACTGAGAACCCGTTTCCCGATGCCTTCATCGGCTTCGTCAACGGTCGCATTGAGCAGCATCAAGCGGGCGGTAGGCCGTCACCAAAACCGGGTACAGATCGCAAAAGTGTACCCGGTTTTTGCCCTTTTGAGGCGTTCGCCGGGGAATCACCGCTTTCAGAAAGCCCGTGTTTTCCGCGAAAAACAGGCTATCCGCAGGCTGTCCGACATGCGTCATGGCACTACGGAACCGAAGGGATGACCGCTGTTGCCGAGATCAAACAACTGCGCGACTTCCGAACTTGGCATACCTATCAAACGTCAGCCGGGAACGAATCGCTCACGAAGCTGCCGGAACTCAAATCGCTGTGGCTGGGTCAACGTCTGCGGCGATACGACGGCGGCTCGAACGCGGCCAGCCTTGATGACTCGACATTCAATGTGCTGACGAGGCTCAAGACGCTGGAGTCGCTCACGCTGGATGAGGCTCGGCTGTCGCTGGCCGCGCTTCAACGGCTCAAGGAGGTGCCGCGACTGAAGAAGTTCGAACTCCGGCGTATCGACATTTCGACGGCAGACATTGAGGTACTGCGAGCGTCACTGCCAGCCGTCGCAATTGATTGGAATCCACTCCAAGAGGATGAACGCACCAAACTAGAAGCGCTCCTGAAGAAGTGAGCGATCGTGGGCGGATTCGCTCGACTGGCTCGGCCGAGTGGAGTGTTGGTTTCGATCCAGCGGTCAATGATCCGTTTGGGCTCGCGGTCTGAGTTCGTCCCGTTGAACGACATGAGTTGGCCGGCATAGCCATTCGCATCCAGAAAGTTCTTGAGGTACTCCTGAATGTGCCGCGACTCGATGAAGTTGAGTATCTTCCGGTTGGCTCCCATCTCGGACACCCTCGACAGATTTGCCGCCGTTGTCGAGAGGCAGAGTCCGGCAAGAAGGAGCCAAACCGTTCGTTTTATTCGTAGATTTCCCTTCATTTTGGATCTGAGCTTGTTTTGATGTATCCCATTGGTACGCTGGCTCCACTCGCTGCGGATTGCCGCAACAATTCTGACGGCATTTTCCCCGAATGCCCCCCGACTGGAGGGCATTCGGATTTTTTTTGCCATTTGGGGGCCCGAATGCAAATCAGAAACTGGCTGCTCGGTTTTTCCCGTCGTGTTCGACAGCCATTTCCACGACATCGGCGGCGCACGAATGGACGCTCAAAGGCTCAGCCAGCGAAATTGGGCTGGGGCCAGTTTGTAGAGTCGCTCGAAGAGCGCATGCTGCTTTCGGGAGTGCAGACTTTTGAGGATGGCTTTGGCTCGTTGCATCGCGACAGCGGCGACGGGACGACGCTCGACTTCTCCGCCGTGACGGGAAGTCTGGTTTTCACGATCTCGGGTGATTCGGTGACTGTGTCGTACGCCGACACGAGTCACAGCGACTCGCTGACATATTCGGCGGATGGTCAGGACTACGCGATCGTCGGCTCGCAGGATAGCGATCAGTTTTCGGCGGCGAATGATGGGCAACTCGCGTCGATCGACGGGGGGGCCGGGGACGACACGATTCGCTTCGACTCGACGACCGGTGCCGTCAGCTTTGGGGCGGACACGATCGTCACTCGCGGCGATTCTTCGACGTACTCGCTGACGGGGATCGAGAACTTCACCAACGCTGGCCTGAGCATCCCCGGCTTCGTGGACCTCGATGGCAACTTTGCGCTGCAAAGCAACATTCAAACGGTGACGCTCGACGATGGCACGTCCGTCTCGGCGAACGTGCTGCGTATCGGCGGGCACGATGTGAATGCGTTTGCGGGACTCAATGGCGGCAGCAACGAAGCGGTCGAACGCAATTTCAGCGGAGTTGATTTTGCTGTTGCGTTAATGGTGAACCGCGCCGATCGCTCGCAGAAATTCACGGCCGTCAGCGCGTCGGCTAAGAATGTCGGCTGCGTTGGACTGAATGGTCTGACGGTGGCCGAAGAAGACGTTGCCGTCGCGATCAATCGGAGCAGCGGTGCGTCCGATGTTGTTGTCGATTTCGCCGCTACGCCGGTGACGAGTTCGGTTCGCAGCGGCTCACAGGAAGCCCCAATTGCAGGGCGACTTCGACCACTGCCCGCCCGCTGCCGAGATGGACCTCACTAATCATGTTGAGGCTGTGGCAAGAGGGTTTGGCGCGACATCGTCCGCTGCCCCGTGAGAGTTCTATAGACGGATTTGTCGAAAGGGTCTCAGTACATCGATCATCGTCGGCGATTGCAAAGTCCGCATGACGGTTCGATGAGTCTGAGATTGCAAGCACATCGCAAATGCCTCTTTTCGCCCAAGATGGTGCGAACCAGAACGCGAAGGATCGCTGCTCTCTACGTTGAGTTTGCTCGTCCGTAGAAGAAGAGTTCTTCGTTTTCTGGAGTCTTTGCGATGTTGTTGTCCTCGTGGATTAACGCGCTACGTTGTCGAATCACCGAAACCAGTCGCCACCTTTCGCACCGACGCCGTGTGAAACCCTCGCCGCGACTCGTCGAGTTGAGCCAATTGGCACGCCGATCGGATTTGTCGCGTCATACCGAGCCGCTTGAGCAGCGTTGCTTATTAACGGGCGACGTGCTCGTAGGGGCCAATCAGGTTTTCGGCGACGACAACCTCATCGCGATTCACGCCGTCGACAACTACGAGCAGCAAGCGGGTGGGACGCTCGAAATCGAGATTGGTTCCGCCACGAGCTTCGATCAGGTGCAGGTTTCGGGAGCGGCGGTGCTCAACGGGACTTTGCGGATTGACTTGGAGAATGGGTATGTCCCTGAAGTCGGAACGACGTTCGATTTTCTGACGTTTGGCTCGCACACCGGCAGCTTTGCGGTCGGCGAACAGCTCTATGGCTTCGGGGATGGGTCGCGCTATTTCGATGTCGTTGAGCAGGCCGATCGGCTGCAACTGGTCGTCAAAGCGCTGCCCGCAGCGCCGCTGGTGCTGACTCAGACCGACGCGATTAACAACTTCCTCGGTGAGTACTACAGCGACTACTTCACCGCGAGCAGCGTCACCATTCATGGCGAACTGTCGCTGAGCAGTTTCGTCCAGGCGAGCGGGGACTTCACGTTTTCGGTCTCGACGCCGCAGGTTGTTTCAGTGCAGACCGATGTTGGTTCGGTCGATCGACTGGTCGCGATTCTCAATGTCGCCGGCAATGACATCACGCTCTTCGCGGGTTATGGCGGGCCTTATTGGAATGGTGACGCGAACAGCAACGGAATGGTCGATGCCTCAGAAACGAACCCCGATGCGCGGGGAGTTTCAGTTACCGGAGGCCGCTTCGGGTTGACGCTGATGGTCGGCGCGACGGGCACTTACTACGCGGCCAAAGCGACGGCAGATACCGCGGAGTTCGTCGGTGTTGATGAGCTCACGCTGGCCGCGCACGGCATCGAATTCAACCTCAATGACGGAAATGACATCCTTGGGAATGCCGCCGTTGATTTCGCGGCGAGCTTCCCGGCCAATGGTTCGCAGCCCGCCGGCCTTTCGATTCCAACCAGCGGTGCTCCCGTTGTGATCGACTTCGATGGCAACACGCAGATCGGGGTCAGCGTCGATCAAGCGATCTTGCAGGTGAGCGAGTTCTTGCACGTCAGCGGATCGTTCGCGTTTGTGAAGGGTCCGAAGATCGAGGCGGTCGTCAGTGCGAACACCGGCCCGGCGAGTGACGTGACGCTGGAGTCGATGACGATTGGCGCGACCCATGTGCAAGCGTTCGTGGGGATCGGTGGGGCTTATCGCAACGACGACAATAACGATCTGATTTGGCAGAGCAGCGAGTCGATCAATGAGAACGCGAAGGGCTTCGCGATTGATGATCTGAACTTCGGCATGGCGATCCTGACGCGTGCGTCCCTGGAGCTGAACCCGGTGGCGGCGAATACGACGTTCATCGCGGTGAAGGCGAACGCCTCGCAGGTTGGGTTGGTCGGCTTCGGCGATGACCTGAAGCTGGAAGCGCACAACGTCGCGCTGGAGATCAACACGAGCAGCGGCAACCCCACGCTCGCCCCGATCGTCAACTTCCAAGAGTCGTTCCTGGCGAATGGATCAACGCCGGTGGGCATGCCGATCCGGACGGGGACCACGACAGATCCGATCTACATCGACTTCGACGGTGAAGAGCGGATTGCCATCAGCACGGATGCGGCGATCTTGCAGGTCAGCGAGTTCTTGCACGTCAGCGGTTCGTTCGCGTTTGTGAAAGGTCCGAAGATCACGGCGGTCGTCAGCACGAATGTGGGCACCATCCAGGAAGCTCATCTGGAGTCGATGACGATTGGCGCGCGGAATGTTTCGGCATTTGTTGGAATCGGCGGTCCTTATCGCAACGACGACAATAACGATCTGATTTGGCAGAGCAGCGAGTCGATCAACGAGGATGCGAAAGGCTTCGTGATTGATGATCTCAACTTCGGTCTGACGATGCTCAATCGCGCGCCGCTCGAACTCGATCCGCGATTGGCGAGCACAACTTTCATCGGGTTGAAGGCGACCGCCAATACGGTGGGATTTGTCGGCTTCGGCGATGACTTCAAGCTTGAGCTTCACAACATCCAAGTCGATATCAATACGAGCAACAGTTCGATCGGAGCGATCGTTGACTTTGCCGCGAGCTTCCCAGCGGATGCGGCGACGAACACGCCTGTTGGCATGCCGGTCAGAACGAGCACAACGGGTGATCCGATCTATCTCGACTTCGACGGCAAAAATCGGATCGCCGCGAGCACCGATGCGGCGATCTTGCAGATCAGCAACTTCGTGCATGTCTCGGGCGCGTTTGCGTTCTCGAAAGGTCCGACGGTTCTCGCCGATGTCGATACGCCGCTCGGCACGATTCAAGACGTTGCGATGGAGACGATGACGATTGGAGCACGCGACGTCTCGGCCTTCTTCGGTCAAGACGGGCCGTATCGCACCGACGCCAATGGGGACTTGCGGCTCGACACGTCCGATCCGATCAACACCAAAGCGGTCGGGCTTGTGATTGATGATCTCGACTTCGCGATCGCTATCTTGCAACCGCAGGTTGTGGGCGTTGATGTCGGCTCAAAGTTCTTCGGCATGAAAGCGACGGCAAACAAAGTCGCGCTCGTCGGCATTGAGGGCTTCTCGCTCAGCGCGGACCAGATCGAAGTCAATTTGAACTACGGCGGTCTCCCTCGGACGGCGGTTGATTTCGCGGGGAGCTTCCCGGCGAATGGATCGACTCCCGCCGGACTCTCGGTCAGGACCGGTACGACGACCGAGCCCATCATCATCGACTTCGACGGCGATCAACTCATTCAAGCCCGCGTTGAAGGGGCGCTGCTCAACATTGCGAACGTCATTGAAGTCAGCGGCAGCCTCGCGTTCTCGAAGGGCGATACTCAGGACGTTGTGCTCACGAACGGCCAAACGGTGAATCTCGAATTCATGACCGTCGGCGGAGCGAATCTCACTGCCTTCTTCGGTCAGAACGCGCCCTATTGGACCGACCATAATCACAACGGGAACGTCGACTCGGGAGAGACCAATCCCGACTCCATCGGGCTGGCGATCACCGACGTCGACTTCGGCTTCGCGATCATGCAGCCGAGCAATCCGTTGATTCCCGGTCGGTATCTCGCCGGCAAGTTGACGGCCAATTCGGTCGAGCTGGTCGGCATCGACAACTTGCAGGCGGACCTCAGCCACGTCGACGTTCAGGTCAATGCGGGCGCGTCGCTGTCGGATGGCATTGCCGCCGTGAATTGGAAGGCCAGCTTCCCGGCAGGCGATCGTGATCATGACGGCGACGTCGAACCGGCGGGCTATCAAGTCGATACGGGCAACTCGTCTCAGTCCATCCTGCTCGACTTCACGACGACGACTGTGCTGGCTCAAGCGGCAGGCAAGCTGATCGTCACCGACGACAATGGTGAGCAGCTCGCGCGGCTGAGCGGTGCGTTCTCGGTGAAAGCATCGCTCGATGCGCCGACCGTCGAAGTGTTTGCCAATGTCGATATCGAGATCGGGCCGCCGAGCGTGGATCTGTTCGACATGAGCGCGACCGGCGTGCTGTTCTTGAATGAGTCTGGCATCGCGGCAGATCTCGAAGTGAACGTCTCCGTCGGCGATCCGTCGGTCATCGAGTTCGACGCCGACTTCCGACTCATCATGAACTACACGGGGCAAGATCAAGAATTCAAAGTGCCGCCCGAGTTCATCGGCGGCGGCTATCTCACTCAGGAATTCATCGACAAACTCGAACCGAGCAGCGACGGGCAAGGCAAGAGCTTCATCATTCATGCCGGTGCCCCGCAGGTTGACGGCACCTATGCCACGCCCGGCCCGTACATCGTCATCACCGGGCACGGCGATCTGACGCTCGTCGAGACGTTCACGATCACGGCGGATGTGCGATTCGAAATCAGCCCGGATCGTCTGTCGTTGCAAGTCGATGGCGAGATGTCGCTCGACCCGTTTGCGACGTTCCTTGTCGGCGGCTTCATCGAGTTCAACGGCGGCGGCTTCATCACGGCGTTGCAGATCGTCGGTGATTTTGAAGTCGGGCCGCTCACGATCGTTGGTGCAGCGCAGCTTGAAATTAATACGACCGATGACAGCAAGACGATTCAGCGCTACGAGTACGACTTCGATCAGCGCAAGGTCTCCGACACTCGCGTCGATGTCGTCATCCCGGCCAACTCGACGCGCATCTTCGTTGCGGGACTGCTCAACATCGCGGGAAGCTTTGAGCTGCAAGGGAGCTTCGAGCTCACCGATAGCCCCGAAGCCTTCACCGTGCATGTCGATGCCTCGATGGAGTTCTTCGGCGCGCTCCATCTGGCGGTCAACGGGACGGCGAACATCGTCAAAGGCTCGGATGCGGGCTTCGTGCTCGATCTCGGTGCGTCACTCGATGCCGACGCGTTCGGCGTCGAAGGCATCTTCTCGATGACCGCTGACTTCCAATTGCAGATCAACACGCGCAGCGGTTCGGGGCAAGATGACTACGACCTCGGCATCGGTCGCGGTGACTTCCGCGTCGCGATCAACAACGCCGAATTGAAGCTGCTCTCGGTCCTGACGATGCAGGGGAGCGCGGTCGTCGAAATGACGAACGGCGTCTTCCGGATGGAGGTCGATGTTGCGTGCGACTTCTTCAAGATCGCGACGATCTCTGCTCACGGCTTCTTCAGTTCCGAAGGGGAGTTCGCGATTGACGTTGGCGGTGAGATCGTTCTCGGCTCGCACGACTTCGGTATCTATGGCGGTGCGTCATTCCATATCAGCAATCTCGATGACAATGGAGAGGCTCCGCTGGGCGATCAGAACTTCGTGCTCGATGTCTCGGCCAACATTCACGGCGGAGCGCGCCTCTTTGGCATCACGCTCGCCTCGTTTGATGCGACCATCGGTTACAACTCCGGCTCCGGTGAGCTTACGGTCGTGGCGACGGTCACGGTGATCGGGATTGAAACGACCGCCGAGTTCAGTGTCGGCTACTTGAAGAAAGGGGCTGCACCGCTGCCGGCCTATTTGGCTGGCAACGTCGGGGACACTGAGGGAACCGCATTTCATGGCGGCGTGCTCGTGCTCAACGCGGGGTCGCGAGCTGAGTGTCGTAACGTGAAGACCGACGTTAAAGACGAGTTCTTTGAAGTCACACATGTCGGCTTCACTGGTGACGGCCAAGAGATTCTGCGGGTCAAAGGATTCGGTCGCAATCAGATCTATACCGGAGTCACAAAAGTCGTTGCCAATATGGGCGACGGCACCGACTACGTGCGAGTCGGTCAAGACGTCAGCGTGCCCGTGGAACTTAATGCGGGTCAGGACGAACCCGGTGAAGCTCGCGCCAACTTCCTGTCGTACTTCGGCGACTCGACCGCGAACATCATCGGCAGTGATGGGCCGGATGAAATCGAAACCGGCAACGGCAACGACAACATCAGCTCAGGCGGAGGCAACGACACCATCAAGTCAGGCAAGGGTGACGACTCCATCAGCTCAGACGGAGGCAACGACACCATCGACTCAGGCGACGGTGACGACACCATCAGTTCAGGCGACGGCGTCGACACCATCAATTCCGGCGAAGGTGACGACTCCATCAACGCAGGCGACGGCGAAAGCTCCATCAACTCTGGCAACGGTGACGACACCATCAATTCAGGCCGGGGCAACGACACCATCAACGCCGGTACCGGACGCGATCGCATCGTCTTCACCGAAGGCTTCCGTTATGTCGAGCTGACATCGTCCGGTTTCGACGATACCTGGGATATGTCCAAAAATACGGAGGGCTTCAGCGGCTCGCTCGATCTGTCAACGGGTGGCACGTTGCGGAGCAGCAAATCGACTCTGACGGTCGTCAGCGGCTTGCCCAATACCTATTTGATGGGGACTGGCAACGACGATGTGCAGTTCACAGGGTTCGGCGGCCGTACGTTTTCGATTACCGACGCTGGAGGTAACGACGCTTATCAGTTTGTCGTCGGCACCGCGGTCAACACGCACGTTTCCGTCACGAACACATCCCCCGGCGGCAGCTACGATCAAGTCGGTTTTGATCTCGCCACGAACGGCAGCACGGTCGAACTCAACCACAACAAATTGATCGTCGGCACGAACGACATCACGTTCGATGATGGCATCGCCGGTCGAGTGATTCACGATTCTTCGTCGGGCACAACGCTGCTCAGAAACACTCAAGGATTCAGCACGCTGCCGATGCAGGGCGAATCGTTGCTCGTCACCAGCAACGGCGCGATCACGCTGCAAGGTGCGCTCAATCTCGCGGGCCTCTCTCTGACCGCCGTGAACGATGTCACAATTGATACAGGAGCCGTCGTCGTTCCCGCGAACGGGCAAAACATCACCGACGGTTCACGCGAAGTCGCGCTCGTTAGCAAGACCGGTCGAGCCTACAATTCTGGTCGCACTTTCAACGCACCCGATAGCTGGCTGCAGATCGCGACAGACATCCTCGAAGAGCCGATTCATTCGCAAGTCGGTGCGGCAACGATCGAGACGCGCGGCACTGGTTCGCTCGCCGACATCATCATTGACGAAGCCGATTCATTGACGATCAAGCAACGCGATTTCTTCACCGGCGACGCAGTCAGCAGCAGCGGTCTCATCAGCATGACGGGCCTCATCGACATCAAGCTGCAGAACGCAGGCTCGCGACTGGCGACGGAAGAGGGTGCATCGATTCGAGCCGGCGGCGCGAACAAAGACCTCACCCTGATCGCTGACGACAT
>JANNDA010000307.1:0-4930 GCA_031387195.1 Planctomyces sp.
CGCCCTCAACCGGCACTCCTCGTCATGCGGTACTCACGTGCCCGAATCTCGCCTCAACTGCAACACACAATCGCAGTTGCCGTCCAGCACAAGCTCGACTGCCAACCGATCACAGAACAAAACTTGTGCCATGAAGTCAGCCTTAGCCCCCGGACTCCTCTCGTGAAGAGTCCCGGGGCTGACGCCGCCCGGCTCACCAGGAACGTCTCATCGACGACCGCTTGGCATCACGCGCCGTCGAGCACCGGAACATCTACGCCTTGGTTTGAATGACCCACAACTCCCCCCGTCCGCGTGCGATCCATCACACTCATTGCCGTGCCTCACGGCTTCACGGGGATCAGCCGCGCCTGGCGGATGTCCATGACCGCTGGACCGGGCTTCTTGACCGGTTTGATGCGCAGTTCGTAACGGCCAGGTTTGTCGAGCGTTATTTCGCCAAGCATGGTCGGGACGAACGCTTGAAAGCCGCCGGTTTCCTTCACGATGTATGTGACCGCTTGCGGTTCAGCGGCGTCGCCAGACGGAGCCACTTCAAAGCGGACCTCGCTGCCGCCGCTGCCATTGCCACAGCCAATGAGTCCCTCCAACTGAAACTTGCCCGGTGTTGTCACGGTGAATTCCCACATGACCCAGTCGTTCGGGTTGACCCAAAAGCCAACCGTGTTTTTGTGCGGCAGTGGTTCGTAGCGCAGCATCACACCGCGTACGAAACTTCGCATCGCGGGCATGACGATCTCGCCATTGGCCGCTTGCTTGTTCGGCGCGTAATCCGGATTCGGTTCCGGGAGGAGCGCACCGACAGACTTTCGCCAAGCGTCCAGTTTCTCAGCCAACTCTGTCACGCGAGCCGGTTCTTGTTCGGCGAGGTTGCGTGATTCGCCGCCGTCTTTCGCGACGTGAAATAATTCGCGGCGGCCTTCTTCGTAGTACTCGATCAGCTTCCATTCTCCGGAGCGGATCGCGGCACCTGGGCGGCTCCCTTGATTGGCGTAGTGCGGGTAATGCCAGAACAGGGCCTCGCGGCTGATCGTGCTGGACTGCTTCAACAGCGGAAGCAGGCTCACGCCGTCAAACTGAGGCAACTCTTTCGATTGTTCGAGGCCACAGGCTGAGGCCACTGTCGGAAACAAGTCGATGCTGCAAACCGGCGTCTCGTTGGTGCTGCTCGGCTTCACGATGCTGGGCCATTTCACGATCAGCGGCGTGCGGATGCCTCCTTCGTACAGCCAACCTTTTCCCTCTCGCAGCGGAGCGTTCGACGTGGCCGGCAGCTTCAGAGATCCCTCGTTGGTCGCGAGACCGCCGTTGTCGGAGGTGAAGAGGATGATCGTGTTGTCGGACAACTTCAGTTCATCCAGCTTGGCGACAATGCGGCCGACCGACTCGTCGAGGCTTTCGAGCATCGCGGCATACACCGGATTGTTCTGCTGTCCGTGAAAGGTCTTCGCTTCCGGATATTTCTTGACGATGTCCGCCTTCGCGGTCAGCGGTGTGTGTGGCGTGAAATGCGGCAGGTAAATGAAGAACGGTTTCTCGCGATGTTGCTCGATAAATTTCTCCGCTTCGGCAGTCAGCCGATCGGGGAGGTATTCACCAGCGGGTGCGTCGTGCAAACCGGGCATCGTCTTGCCGCCGGATTTGCCGTAGGGCGCGAAGTAACTCAACGGCGTTCCAGCCGCGTCTCCGGCGATGTTCACATCGAATCCTTGCCGAACCGGATCGAAGCCCTCTCCGCCGAGATGCCACTTGCCGATGCTCGCGCAGACATAACCGGCGGGCTTGAGCACTTCGGCGATCGTCACCGCTTCGAGCGGCAAGTGCTGACGCAACATCGGCCGCTTGAGTTTCTGAGCGGGTTGATCGGGCCGACCGGGAAGCCAGTCGGTCACTTGCCAGCGCTGCGGATATTGCCCGGTGAGAATCGAGACTCGCGTCGGCGAACAAACTGGGCACGCGGAATAAGACTGCGTGAATCGCATCCCCTCGGTCGCCAGTTTGTCGAGATGCGGTGTGCGATGAAACTTGCTGCCATAACAACCGAGGTCCATCGCCCCCAAATCATCGGCGACGATCAACACCACGTTGGGCTTGGTCGTCGTCTCGGCGATCACAGTGACGTTCAAAAACAGACACAGAGCAAGCCCATAAATCACCGCTGACGCACAACGAGACATCACGATTCCTCCTCACCGAATAGAGACACAACGCAACGACAACGCCCGCCGGGCAATCGCCCTGAAGGGCGAGGATTGTCCGGCGTCGGAGTCATCCGGTCAAACCGCCTGGCAGTCATCGTCAACCATAACTTCTTGGCCCTGCCTCTCGATTTTTTGTCCCACATTTTTTTGTCAGCTCTGCAATTTCGGACGGCTGACAAAAAGATGTGGGACAAAAAAATCTGGCACTCCGCCTTTCATCCACAGATGGCAGGGCCGCTCCGCCAGACTCAGCGTCCGGCAACAGGTTTTGGGGCGGTGTTTTATGGAGCTTTGAACGTCGCAATTTCCAATGACAGGAGGGCTCCGTTGAGCCGGAGCACTCCAGGGACAACGAAACTTTGTCGTTCGATTGAGTTGCAGGCATCGTCCGCGTTAGGTTGCCGCGCATGTCAACTTTGCCGCCGAATTCCAAACGACTGAAGGTGATGTTGCTGGTGCCGACGCTCGATCAGTCGGGGGCCGAGAAACAATTGACTTTGCTGGCGTGTCGGTTGCCTCGCGATGAATTCGATGTGCATGTCGTCGCGCTGACTCGCGGTGGACCATTTGCCGAGGAGCTGGCCAAACACGGCGTGCGGTTGACGGTCATCGGTAAGAAATGGAAGTTCGATCCGATCGCGCTGTGGCGGCTGCGAAAACTGATCGAACTCGAACAGCCCGACATTCTTCACACGTGGTTATTCGCGGCGAATGCGTCTGGCCGATTGGCTGTCGGACGACGAATGCGTCATCGGCCCAAAATCATTGTGTCGGAACGCTGCGTCGATGTTTGGAAGTCCGGTTGGCAACTGTGGCTCGACCAGAGATTGATTGGCCGCACGGATCGGTTGGTCGGAAATTCGCACGCGGTGGCGGAGTTCTATCGGTCAATCGGCTATCCGGCGGATGTCGTGCGCGTGATTCACAACGGCATCGCGTTGCCTGAAACGCCGACGGCAAGCCGTGAGGCATTGCTGGCTCAGTTGGAAATCCCCGTCGGTTCGCCGGTGATCGGATTCATTGGCCGGATGGCTCGGCAGAAACGGGGCGAGGACGTGGTCTTCGCGATGGCCTTGCTCGCCATTCTGCGACCGGATGCACATCTCGTGATGATTGGGGAAGGTCCGGAGCGAGACAAGCTGATGAAGTTCGCTCGCGATATCGGCATTGATCATCTCACGCGGTTCACGGGACACCGCGCTGATGCGGCCAAGTTTTTGCCGGTGATGGACGTGTTTTGGTTGGCCAGCGATTTCGAGGGACTCTCGAACAGCCTGATGGAAGCGATGGCCGCCGGAGTGCCGTGCGTCGCCAGCGACATTCCGCCGAACCGTGAACTCGTGGTCGATGGCGAGACCGGTTTTTTGGTGCGCGTCGGCGACCGCGTGGGATTTCAGCAGTTCACCGATCGGCTACTGGCCGATGCCGAACTCGCTCGCCGAATGGGTGACGCCGGACGCGAGCGGATGCGTCGTGAGTTCAGTATCGCTTCGATGGTTGATGCGCACGCAAGGCTGTATCGTGAGGTCATGAATTCGTAGTGCAAGCTTCCAGCTTGCAACTCACAGCGAAACGCTCCGCTCTCCTGTCGAAAAAACGATAGAGGATCGCGGAAGGACGAGACGAAATAGCGCGGCGAAGCCACAGGAACGTGAGGCTCAACGATGAAACGATTCGTACACGCCGTGCTCCCACCGGCAGTGTTGCTGGCGTTAGTCATTGTGGTGTGGCATTTCGCGGTCGTGGGATTGGGGATCAAGGCATTCTTGGTCCCGAAGCCAGCGAGCGTGCTCCAGGCGGCGGTTGATGGTCGCGGTGAATTGCTGCAAGCAGTCGGGTTGACGGCGACGGCCGCGCTGACCGGCTTCAAATGCAGTCTGTTGATCGGCACGTTCATCGCCTGCGTTTTTTCGCAGTCGGGAGTGATTCGGCGGAGCTGTTATCCGTATGCGATCTTTTTGCAGACGGTGCCGATCATCGCCATCGCACCGCTGATTGTGGTTTGGTTCGGTGCGGGGTTTTGGAGCGTGGTGTTGGTGTCGTTCATCATCAGCTTGTTCCCGATCATCACCAACGGGACCACCGGGCTGTTAGCGATCGACCCGGATTTACTCGATCTGTTTCAGCTCTATCGCGCCTCGCGCTGGCAGGTGCTGTGGAAGTTGCGGCTGCCGCACTCGGTGCCGTTCTTGGTCACGGGGGCGCGCACATCGAGCGGATTGGCCGTGGTCGGAGCGATCGTGGGCGAGTTCTTCGCCGGCTATCAGGCTGAGAAGCACGGCTTAGGTTACGTCATCATGCAGGCTGCGGGTTTTTCGCAAACCGATCGTCTGTTTGCTGCCGTGATCGCTTCGACTCTGCTGGGTATCGCGATCTTTGGCTGGTCGACGTTCTTGGGGACGACGGTGTTGAAGCGCTGGTCTGAAACCAAATAATTCGCGCAACCAAAGCGGCGAGCGGCGTGGCGAAATTGAAAATTGGCAATTGGAAATTTGAGATTGGAAATTGATCGGAAGTCAGCCAGTCCTTGGCGAAATTGCGTGAGTTCCATTTTTCAATCTCCAATTTCCAATTCTCAATTTTCAATGCCCGAAAGGGTCGCAAGAAACACCCGTGTTTCGGAAAAAAGTAGTTCATCCTCAAGAGCGCAGTTTCTGGTGGATCAGCGCGTCCGCCGCGATCCAAAGTTTGCGCCAGCGCGGCAAGGAAACGTGGCGGCTAAAGACGTC
>JANNDA010000101.1:0-2649 GCA_031387195.1 Planctomyces sp.
GACTCTTCATCAACGAAGTCCGGGGGCTGACGCCGCCCCGCTCGACGATCTAACCCGCCAACTTCACAAACCTCGCGACTCGTTGTTCAATCACGTCCAAGCTCTTGTTCCAAAAGTCTGGTTGCGTGAGGTCATACCCCAGCGTGCGTTGCACCGCTTCTTCCGCGTCCATACAGCCGGTGGCGATCAGCAGTTCGCGATACTGAGCCGGAAAGTCGCTCGCGGAAGAATTCTTGGCCAGCGCGAACGTCCCCAACGAAAGCAGATACCCGAACGTGTAAGGAAAGTTGTAGAACGGCAAACCCGAAATGTAGAAGTGCAGCTTCGAGACCCAAAAACGCGGGTTCCAACCATCGTCGGCCAGTCCGTTGAGATACGCCTCTTGCTGCGCCTGCTGCATCAATTCCGACAGCCGAGCCGCCGGGACTTCCCCTTCCATCCGTTCGGTATGAAACCGATTCTCGAACAAAAACCGCGCGTGGATATTCATCATGAAAGCGACCGCGTCGGACAGCATGTTGTCGAGCAGTTTGAGTTCTTCCGTCGCGGACTTCGCCGCTTGCAGTTGCTGCTCACCCAACACCGCTTCGGCAAACGTCGAGGCCGTCTCCGCCAGGTTCATCGGGTAGTCTTGTAAGAAGAACGGTCGCGGCCACAACACGCGTGAGTGATACGCGTGCCCCAATTCATGAGCGAGCGTGCTCATGCTGTCGGCCGAGTTCGTGTACGTCATGAAGATCCGCGACTGCTGCTGTGTCGGCAGCCCCGTGCAGAATCCTCCCTGCCGCTTCCCAGCGCGGTTTTCCACTTCGATCCAGCGTTCACGAATCGCCTTCTCCGCGAACTCGCCGAAGTCCGGACTGAATTCGCGGAAGGTCCGGATGACCGTGTCGCAAGCGTCGTCATAAGGGAGATCATCCGACGTGCCGTTTTGCGAGCGCAGCGGCAACGGAGCCGTTTGGTCGTACCACGCTAGTTGCGTCTGGCCGAGTAACTCCGCTTTCTTGGCGAAGTATTTCAACAACATTGGTTTGCGAGTGGTCACCGCCGACCACATCGCATCGAGCGTTTCCTGACGCATGCGGTTGGCTCGCAACGGCGCATCCAAGTGGCTCGTCAAACCGAGATGCCGATACTTCGTCAGCCGAAACCCGGCGATGTGATTTAATGCGTCGGCACAATTGTCTTGAATCGACTCCCATGCTTTGTCAGCGGCAAAGAAATTGTTTTCTCGAACCGCTCGCTGCGGTGAATCGAACATCACTTGGCCCGGCGATTTCTCGACGACCACACCCCGTTCCATCACTTTGATTTTCAGCTCACCCGACAGGCGGTCGTACATCCGCCCCCAAGCGTGAATCGCATCGACCGCCAAATCATTTGCCAGTTGCTCTTGAGCCTTCGGCAATCGAAACGCCGCATTGCGCCGCCGTTCGTCAAAGAAGAATCGCAGTTCGCCGAGCGCCTCATTCTCGCTCAACATTGCTTCGAGTGCGGCAACGTCCGCCTCTTTCACCGCGAACTCCACATTGGTGGCGACCTTCGACCGCAACGGATCGAGCGCAGATAACTCACCCTCCAACTGCTGAAACCGTTTGTTCGCCGCATCGGCAGCCGCATGACATCCGGCGAATGACGCCAAATCACTCGCCAATTTTTCTGTCGCCGCGTATTCGGCCAGAAATTTCATCCAACCGGCAACGTCTGCGGCGTCAGGAGAGATTGCAGGCAGACGATCCGACTCGTCGGCAAGCGTCGTCAGCCGCCGCTTGTAATCGCTCAGCACCGAACCGAATTCCGGCGTCTCCGGATGCGGCAGAATCGAATCGAGTTCCCAGGTCACGGGATATTTTGCAGGCTGTCCATCGGCCATGTCGCGTTGCTTTCAGTTTGTTGTGATCTCGTCAACGTAGGTCGCTTTACAGGACGTTGGTAAGCGCTCAGCTCGTCACGCGGAGCGTGACGGCTACGTACAGGGCGGAACACTACAGGCTCGGACAGGCGAAGAAAACTTTCGCGCGTTATCTTGCCCCACCCTTCATGACCGAACCTTGAGGATGCCATGAGCCAGCCGCTGGACCTGACGAACAACCCCGCACCACAGACCCTGCCCGCTCGCAATCTCACTCCCGCGATGGAGCGGTACATGGAAGTGAAGCGGCAGAATCCCGGTTCGATCTTGTTGTTTCGCATGGGGGACTTTTACGAACTGTTCTTCGAGGATGCTCAAACCTCGTCGAAGGTCTTGGGCCTCACGCTGACCAGCCGCGACAAGGGCTCGCCAAACCCGATCCCGATGGCCGGGTTTCCGTACCATGCGTTGGAAGGCTACCTGCGAAAGCTGATCACGGCGGGTTATCGAGTCGCCGTCTGCGAGCAGATGGAAGATCCGAAGCTCGCCAAAGGGATGGTCAAACGCGAGGTCACGCAAGTTGTCACTCCCGGCACGCTGACCGATGAAGCACTGCTTGATCCGCGTGAGTCGAACTTCCTCGCGAGTCTCTGGCCGAGCCGAGCGGGAACAGTCGGACTCGCGTGGCTGGAAGTTTCGACCGGACGGTTTCTCGTGGCCGACCTTGAGCCGTCGCAGTTGGCTGACGAACTCGCCCGCATCCGCCCGTCCGAGTGTGTTTACCCCGATCACTTCAA
>JANNDA010000318.1:0-2022 GCA_031387195.1 Planctomyces sp.
CGAGTTCTTGCACCGTTGGGGCGACCTGATTGGCGAACTGTGTCGCGCCGGCTTTGTGCTCGAAGACCTCCGTGAACCGTTCCGCGCCGACCACAGCGTGGCTCCCGGCCACTTCGGGCATCGAGGTCGCTTCACCGCTCCTTACGTCCGACTCAAGGCCCGACGCTTGGTCAGAGATCAGTCCACGAAGACGGAATCACGAATCTGGATTCCGGATTGAATGGCGCACTCACTCTTGTGTCAAATCAGCCGCTAGGCGCTAGCCCGGATTATTCACGGCTCCATACAAGCCCGACGCGCAGGCGAGTGCATGGCAACTTGTATGACGCAGTCGGCGTCAGAATCTCCTCGGCCCGTGAATAATCCGACCTAACCCGGTCCATCACTCGTCGAACGACGCCTTCCGCCGCAGCAGATGGTGATAATGCTGCGCGAACCGGTGTGCCTCATCGCGGACGTACTGCAACAGCCGCAACGCATAGGCGTGCTTGCTGAGCCGGATCGGTTCGGATTCGCCGGGGAGAAAGATCTCTTCGTCCCGTTTGGCCAGGGACAAGATCGGTGGCGGTGTGATCTCCAACAGTCGAAAGGCATCGAGCGCCGCGCTGAGCTGGCCTTTGCCGCCGTCGATCAACAACAGATCCGGAAATGATTCACCCTCTTCACGCAAACGGCTGAAGCGGCGAGCGACCACTTCGCGGATCGAGGCGTAATCATCGACTCCGGAAACCGACTTGATCTTGAAACGTTTATAGCCGTGCTTAAACGGCAGGCCGTCGAGGAATGACACCAAGCTCGCGACCGTCTCGCCTCCTTGCAGGTGTGCGATGTCGATCCCCTCGATCCGACGCGGGATGTTGTCAAGATTCAGAATCTTCTTCAGCCCGCGCAAGCCTTTCTTGGGGTCAATGGGAAAGACTTCGGGCTGTTCGTGATCCTTGAGGTTGCCGCGCAGATTGAGCGTTTCCAACGCCTTGATCTCGTCACGAATGCGGCCGGCCCGTTCAAACTTCAGCTCCGTCGATGCCGCGAACATCTCGGTCTTGAGTTCATCGAGCAACACCGTCTTTTTCCCTTCCAGCACCAGGCACAGCCGGCGAATGTCGCGGCGGTAGTCCTCTTTGCTGATCCGCAAATTACACGGAGCCGTGCATTGCCCGATGCTGGCCAGCAAGCAGGGACGAAACCACCGCCAACGTTCGTCCGCCTCGGTGATGTCCAGCGCGCAGGTCCGGAACCGAAAGATCCGCTGCAACACGCTGATCGCTCCGCGCAGCCGCTTGGCGCTCGTAAACGGACCGAACAACTTCACGCCGCGCGTCCGCGGCTTGCGAGTGAACTCGACGCGCGGAAATTCTTCACGCGTCGAAATCTGCAAGTACGGGAAGGTCTTGTCGTCTTTGAGTTCCGTGTTGAATCGCGGCTGGATGTCTTTGATCAGCCGCGCTTCGAGCAACAACGCTTCGACCTCACTGTCGCAGGCGATGACATCCAGATCGCAAATCTCCGGTACCAAATCGCGTGTCCGCCGATCGAACGCCGCCGCGGAGTTGAAATAGCTCGACACGCGGCTGCGCAGATTCAACGCCTTGCCGACATAGATCACTCGCCCCAGCGAGTCCTTCATCAAGTACACGCCGGGAGTCGTCGGCAACGAGCGAACCTTCGCGCGCACATCGACGCTGACGGGTGGTTCGGATTCAGGAGTTGATTCAGGCATAGTCTGGATTAAAACGAGGGTCGGCAAACCTGGAGTGCTCCGGCTCGACGGAGCCCTCCTTTCAGTTGGAATAACGACGTTGAACTATCGGAAAGCGACCAACAATCAGCCGATTGTTGTCACCGCGAGTTTAGAGAGTTTCCAAGTCGCCATTCCAATTGATGGAGGGCTGCGTCGAGCCGCCGCACTCCAGGGCTAACGCCGTTTTTTGTAATCGTTGATCAATCCGTTCGTGGAGCTGTCGTGCGACGTCACCGGGGCGGAGCCTTTCAGTTCTGGCAGGATTTCCTTCGCCAATTGCT
>JANNDA010000320.1:0-4502 GCA_031387195.1 Planctomyces sp.
GAACTTCCCCTTTTGAACGTTACACTCTTGAACCGTGCCGCGGCTTTGCAATCCGTGCGATCAATTGCTTTTTGAGCCGTACGGTTGGCATGGCCGCGGCACGGATGGAATTCCCGGCGCAACAACGCTGATTCAATCGCCTTTGCCCAACCTTTCCAACTTTTGAGTCTTCCATCAGGCCAGCCGGACCCCGTTTCTCACGGAAAATACGTTGTTCGTCGGCGCGATTTCTGCGGCGACAACTCGTCTCGACCCTCTCTGGCAGTTCTGCCAAACTCCCGCCCCTTTCGGACTGATCGTGAGCTTTTCGGCAGTATTGCCTGGCCCAAGGATGGACCATGCGAGTGATCGTGAACGTGGATGATGTCGGACTGCACCCAGCCGTGCAGCGGGCCGTCGAAGTGTGCGCTGAGGCGGGTGTGGTGACGAGCACGTCGGTGCTCGCGAACGGCCCGTGCGTGCGCGATGCTCGGCGACTGCGAGGCATCGGCATGGCCGCGCACTTGAATTTGCTGCGTGGCGTACCGCTCAGTCCGCGTGAGGAAGTTGCGACTCTCGTGCGAGCGGACGGGTTGTTGATCTGCGATTACGCGAAATTGTATGCGAGATACGCGCTGAGGCAGCTTGATCTCGCAGAAGTGGAACTCGAATGGGATCGGCAGATTGTCAGCCTCTTGGAGCTGGGCTTGCCGCTGACGCATCTCGATAGCGAAAAACACATTCATTGCTGGCCGCGACTGATGCCGATCGCCTGTCGCTTGGCCGAACGACATGGTTTGGGTTGGGTCCGTCGGTCCATCGAACCGTACTCCGCCTGGAATTGGGGATTTGGCGGTTGCCGAGCACGCTTGTTGTCGTCTTGGGGAAAATCACATCGGCCACATCCGACAGTCGCGTTTCCTGATTCGATTTGGGGGCTTGCGGCGCAAGGAGACCTGCTCACACCAAATCGGTTTCGTCGCGATCTTCCGACGTTCCGTGATTGTGGCATCTTGGAAATCTCTTGCCATCCGGGATTCCTCAAACCTGGGGACGGGCCGCTGCCGGATTCGTTCGGACGGCTGCGCGTCGCCGATCTTTGGCACACCGAATTCGAGTCGCTGCGCGATCTCGCGTGGCGCGAGCTGTTCGCAGAGTTCGCCATCGAGCTGACTCATTACGGGCTTCTCGATCCGACCTCCCGCGAATCAATCGATCCCGTGACATCGTTCAACCTTCAACACATCGCCGCGTGAATTCGTTCTCGACACTCACGACTCGCCATTTTCGAGACACCGACATGTCCGCACAAAACCTACACCTCTCGAACAACACGGAGATTGAAATCAGCGTCGTGGCTCCGATGCACAACGAAGAGCTTTGCGTTCGCGAGTTTTGTACCCGGGTCGATGCCGCGCTTCGCGCATTGACCGATTCTTACGAGATCATCGTCGTCAACGACGGCTCGACTGACGCGACGCCCGGCATCCTCGACGAACTCTGCGAAGCAAATTTTCGGCTGACCCATCTCAAGCTGCCCTTTAGCCGTGGACAGTTCGGAGCGATTGACGCCGGATTCCAACACAGCCACGGCCAGCACGTCGTGATGATGGACGGCGATCTGCAACATCTTCCGGAAGAGATTTCACTGCTCGTGACCGAGATTCGCCGTGGCTTTGATCTCGTCTCGGGAACACGACAAAAACGGCAAGAGAGCCTGTTGTGGCGACGCATTCCCAGTCTGGTCGCGAATTACTTATTGAGATCAGCGACCGGCTGCGGTTCGAAAGACATGGGCGGTTTCAAATGCTTGCGCGGTGAAGTTGCTCGGAGTTTGCATCTGCGAGCGGGTCAGCATCGGCTGATCCCCGCACTCGTCCATTTGCAGGGAGGCTCGATCTCCAACGTGCCGATCTCCGCTCCTCCGCGTTTCGCCGGTAAGAGCCATTACGGGTTCAGTCGCAGCATCGACGTGGCGCTCGACATCATCTTGCTCTGGACGACCACCGCGTTTCAGTCGAAGCCGTTGTATCTTTTTGGCTATCTCAGTGGCGGATGCCTTTCTGCCGCCGGAACAATTCTTGGTTGGCTGCTGCTCGACAAATTCGCGTGGGGAAGCGCACTCACACTTCGCCCCGCGTCGATCGCGCTGGCGATGTTTCTGTTCGCGTCACTGATCTTCTTCGGCGTCGGCTTGGTTTTGGAATCCGCCAACAGTTTGTTGAGCCGACATTCGCAAGGAGGCCATTCGCCGAACGATTCGTCAGCTTCGACCACCGGCGCGAAATCACGCAACGCGACTCGCTCCGCTCGGGCTGCGTAGCAGGAACTAACCCGAAGCGTGAGCGAGGTCGAACGCTTCACAACGCAATGAATCCGAAGTCTTGTGGAGCGCCCGCCCTTGCTGACGCTTCGAGCTTGTGATTTTTTGCGTGGGATAGGCTTCCAGCCTGTCGATTTCGCCGAAAAAACACGACAGGCTGGAAGCCTATCCCACATAAAACCACAGCCTCTTCGGGTTAGTTTCAATCAATCCAAGAACTGAAACTCGTTGCTGGCCAGCAACGCCTGCGCGTATTGTCGCCAGGCAATCTCCAACGCACTGCCATCGGCTTGCGATGCTTTGAGGAACTCCACGCCGAGGTTTGTCTCTTCCACAGTTGGCTCACGGGTAAATAACAGGCGGTGAGCCAACAGCACTTGCTCGCTCAGACCGCTGGGAATTTCGGAACGGACTCGGCGAGACAACGCTTCTGCCCGAGACTGCATCAGCGAGCTATTCAACACGAAGAGTTGCTGAAGTGGAGTCGTGGTTGGCGTACGCGACCCGCTGTGCGATACCGGATCGGGGAAGTCGTGCAGTCGCAGAATGTCCGATAGCTCTCGCCGCCGGATGGTGCCGTAGATCGTACGGCGTCGATGAGCCACATCGCTCAGTTCGCGATCGTCTCCACCCAACGCACGATCCAGTTCGCCAGTCACCACCAACATGGCATCCCGCCACGCTTCGACGTCGAGCTTTCTGACCGTCATGCGTGCGAGCCAGATGTTGTCGGGGTCGGTTGCATGTCGAGAATCAGAAGCTGCTCTGTCCGGCTTGTTCTCAACTCCGTTGGTCTGCCGATACGTGGCAGACAGCACGAGTTCCCGATGTAGCCACTTCAGCGACCAGCCGTGCTGCATGAATCTCGCGGCGAGATCGTCGAGCAATTCCGGATGCGACGGCTTTTCCCCCTGCGTGCCAAAATTGCTCGGTGTCGTCACGAGGCCGCGTCCAAAGTGTGCGGCCCAGATTCGATTGACGATCACGCGTGCGACAAGCGGCGCGGCGTTAGTGACGATCGCGTTCGCCAGTTCGAGCCGCCCGCTCCCTTTTTGAAACGGCTTCGGTTCCGCCGGTGAGAGGACCGACATGAATCGGCGCGGCACGATGCTGCCGGGGTTCGCCGCGTTGCCGCGAATTTGCATCGGGACGTTTTGCGGTTCATTCACTTTGTATTCGAGCTTCGTGCGATTCGCTCCATCGGGGAGTACCAGCAAACTCGCTTCCGTCACCGCGAACGCGGCGGGTGTGTCGATCTGCGGGGTCTTGCGGAGCTCTTCGATCTGACCTCGCAACGATTCGAGTTGCTTCGGAGCATCCTCCGGCAACGGCTTCGTCGCTTCGAGCTTTTTGATCTGCTCTTGCAGCTCTTTGATTTTGGCCCGTGCTTGCGACGCGGCGTTCGCCAAGTCGCTGGCGATGATCGGCCGCTCTTCCAGTTTGATGCTCGCCAGCACGCCGGCCAAACCGTAGTAGTCGTGCTGCGTGATCGGATCAAACTTGTGATCGTGGCAGCGAGCACACGCCACCGTCAGGCCGAGAAACGTCGCACCGACTGCTTCGATCCGCTCTTCCCATTCTTCGGCGACCACTTGCTTGATGACGTTTTGGTCGAGCTTCAATTCCTTCCAATACGACGGGCTCAATCCCAAGAAACCGAGCGCCGCCGAGTCGGGCGGCTGAAATCCATCGAGCAAGTCGGCGGCCAACTGTTTGCGGACGAAGTCGTCATACGGCAGATCCTCGTTGAACGCCTTCACGACCCAGTCGCGATACAGCCACGCTTTCGCCGGTTCCGTGCGCCACTGTTCCAAGACGTCCGCATACCGCGCCAGATCGAGCCAGTATCGCCCCCACCGTTCGCCATAATTCGGCGACGCGAGATATCGTTCGACGAGCCGCTCGTAAGCCGCTTCATTCGTGTCGGCGACAAACTCATCAACTTCATCCTGAGTCGGCGGCAGCCCCAGCAGATCGAACTTCAGCCGCCGAATCAGCGTCACTCGCGACGCCTCTGGTGACGGAGACAGTTTGTGTTCTCGCTGTGCTGCGAAGAGGAATTCGTCGATGCGTCCTTTGGAGTGCGGCGAGCCATCGCCGCTTTCATTTTCTTTGACGGCTATGCCGCGCGCTTTCACACGCAGCTCGCGACTTCGCTGCAAAAGCGACTTCGTCGCAATCGAAAGCGGCGATGACTCGC